>JAZREG010000096.1:0-12745 GCA_045660725.1 Faecousia sp. | reverse complement strand
TGGTAAGCTTTGCCCATACCATGCATCATGAAGCTACTGATTCCCGTAGGGTGTTTGTTCCCGCCGGGATGAGGGAATGTAAATAACAAACTGCGCCCGGAGAAGTTCTTTCCAAGTTGCTTTCGGACATGGGTTCGATTCCCATCGGCTCCACCAATAAAAATGACCACCCATTGGGTGGTCATTTTTATTGGTAAAGTAAAAGATGGGAATCGAACCAATCCAATGCAACAGTCCGGTGGACTATTGCTTGCCGCCGGCTGGACGGCGGCAACACCTCAATTTTCTCCCATGGGGAGAAAATGCAAATCGATTCCCATCGGCTCCACCCACGCACTATTCGCCCGTGAGAGATTCCATGGACTTGCGAACGCACCCGGACGGGTGTGGGCGAAAGTCCATAATTCTACGACAAATCAAACAGATTGCGCGAATCGTTAGGAAAAGAAGATATCACGGGTTGATTTCAATCGTAGCCTGCGTGAGCGCAACCTCAATGTCTATCCAATACCGATCATCCCATCCGCCAAAGGTCAGTTCCACAATCACCGGAACACCTTTTTCCAGCTGCAGAGTCTCCTGGTCACCCATTTCTCGGTTATCGCTGCTCTTATATGCTCTAAGACGGATCGTTACCTGCTGGTCCACTGTGGATGTTAATTCCACCGCGATTATATTATGGGCATGGTCTTTCTTTTCAACAAAAATGTCTGTCACCCGAAGTTTAACAGTGGAATTGGACTTATATACATTCTCTAGGACAACTGTATCGTCCCCCGCTTGATAGGTTCCCCAGTAGTAATCATAAGGGGCATACTGCCAGACATCAGCGACCGCATTTCTGAATTTATCCGTCATTTCAAGAACCTTTCCAGCACCAAAATGACTTTCCACAACACAGATCTGCTCCAAATCCCGGGTCATACGATAGATTTTACCATCATACTCCAGCCACATCGTTCCGGTATCAACAGGATAAGTACCTGCATAACCAACATTCAGAACATCGTCGGATACTTTCGGTACCGTCAAGCCGGTTTCTTTCATAATCTCCAGTTCGTCGATGATCGTATATACTGCGTCGCAGGAATTGACTGTTTTTCCGCTGATCCCCCAGCCGTCCCAGGTATATTGAGCAAGAAAAATCGTTACGGATTCCTGTTGGATAGTTGTAACTGGTGGCGCATCTGTGGTTGTAACAACAGGTACATTCGCAGTACAGCCGCTGAGCAGTAACAATGCAGTAAGCAAACAAACAATGATTCTTCTCATAATGATACCTCCTGTCATATTGTGTATGGATTCCTACATAGTCATGATATCACATAAGCAAAATCCTGTCAATAAGCACGAAAAACCGCCGCATTTGCGGCGGTTTTCAAACAACTTAAGTATCAATGACGCTTCTTCATCCCACCCACCAGGATGTACACCACAGAGCAAACGCCCAGCAGATACGGGTAGAACAGGCAAGGCAGAATCTCCAGAGAAGAGATCTGCACGCCCAGGCTGGAGGCAGCGGACACAGCAACCAGCAGCTGTGCGCCGTAAGGAATGATGCCCTCGAAGATGCACGAGAAGGTGTCCAAAAGGGATGCGGACTCCTTAGGCGTAATGTCGTACTCCCGGCTGATCTGCCGGGCAATGGGGCCGGCCATGACGATGGCGACGGTGTTATTGGCGGTGGCGATATCCATAGTACCCACCAGCAGACCGATGCCCAGGCGGCCGCCGATGCGGCCACGGAATACCTTCCGAATCACCCACAGCAGGGTATCAAATCCCCCGCCCTTTCGGATCAGGCCGCACATGCCGGATACCAGCACGGTAACCATAATGGTCTCAAACATCCCTGCAGCGCCGCTTCCCATGCTTCCCAGCAGGGCGATGGGTTCGCTGCTGCCGGTGGCCAGGGAGATGATCAAACCGGAGCCAATGCCCACCAGTAGCACCAGAAACACATTCAGGCCGCAGACGCCGCCGATCAGCACCAAAATATACGGCACCAGCAGCAGAAGATCCAATTCAGGAATCTCGATGCTGGGGGCGGCTGTATAGGACAGAAGAACGATCAGACCCAGGGTCGCCAGGGCCGCGGGCAAGGCGATCTTGAAGTTTGCCCGGAACTTATCCCGCATGGAACAGCCCTGGGAATTGCAGGCGGCGATGGTGGTATCGGAAATAAAGGACAGATTGTCGCCAAACATGGCGCCGCCGATGACAGAGCCGATGGCCAGTGGCATAGAAAAACCGGATACCTGGGCGACAGCGACCGCAATGGGCGTGATCAGGGTGATGGTACCCACAGAAGTACCCATGGCAACAGAAACCAGGCAGGCTGCCACAAACAGTACCGCTACAGATGCCCAGGGCGGTGCGATGGACAGCAGCGCATAAGCAACCGCCTCAGCGCTGCTTCTGCCGGTGACACCGACGAAAATGCCCGCTGCCAGGAAGATGAGGATCATGGTCACAATGTCCTTATCCCCTACGCTGTGGGCTACGATCTCCAATTTCTCGTCGAAGGTCAGCTTTCTGTTCTGCAAAAAGGCGATCAGCAGCGCTACCAGGAACACCACGATGATCGGCACATTGTAGAACCCCATGGGGATCTTCAATACATATTCAAACACCAGGCCGGTACCCAAATAAAGCAGCAAAAACACACCGATGGGCAGCAGCGCTATGGGATTACCCTTAGAATACTCTCTATTTTCCATGTATTTCCCTCTATTTACGCAGAATCTTGCATATTCTATCGCAATTTTCCTATATTGTCAACAAAAAGAAAAAGCCTGCCGCAATAATGTGGCAGGCTTATATCCATTAAGTGTTTGCACGCCAGGATTCGATCATTTCCAGCCGGATCTCTCTTAGCTGCCGGTCGGGGCCGCCAAATGACAGCACGACCGACCGATCCACATTGATGAGTCGTGTCTCGCTGTAAAGATACACCTTTTTCTGTTTGTATGCAATGGAATAATCAGATCCTTTGTGCCTCAGGTAAAGCCTGTCAGCGACACCTTCATAAAGGGTCATTTCGTAACGATTGTTTGCGTCAGGCACAAAATCGGTTTCAGGGTCGAAATTCTCGAGAAACTTCCCCAAAACCTGCAAATAAGTATCCTCAAAGCTCAAAATGAAGGGATTCTCCATCCCGTCGAGAAGTGTTCTGACAGTAATGGTGTTGGTTTGATAGTACCAATCACTGAGAAGTTCCGTTTTCTTGACGAAGGAGAAGCCATTTCCATCGGCTGCATAATAACTGCCGGGATTTGCGCAGTATTCCGTTACTGATGCAAGCTCACTTACGGCGGTACCATCAAGGCTATATTGGGCGATGAGCTTCTCGAAATCCTCCTGGTCCAGGTGGGGCTTCATTTTCTCAGCGTCCAGCCATTTTGAAAAGGCCGATACATCGATTAGAAGTGTTGGCGGTTGCGGGGCGGTAGTGGTAACCTGTGGCAATGTTTGGGTAGTTGTAACTTGTGCGGGTGCTGGGACACAACCGGGCAATAACAGAGCAAGCGCGATGGCGATGATAACGAGTGTTCTCATAATAGCCTCCTTGTCGGTCTGAGTGTTCAGCTTCCTTACAGGAAAATACTAACATATTCCAAAGAGGACTTTGTAAACAAACATTGAATTTTCCGTAATGATATTGTAGAATGATAGAAAATTGTGGATTTCGAGGACTCCTATGTATACCAAAGCACAACTCCTGTCACAACTGAACACCTTCAAAAGTGCCGTAGGAAAGCCGGTGCTTGTCCATTCCTCCCTGCGCTCTGTGGGGGCTGTGGAGGGCGGTGGAGAGGCGATTTTAGATGTACTGAAGGAATTCTTCAACCAAAATAACGGCCTTCTCTGCGTCCCTACCCACACCTGGGCATGGGATACCATGGATCTGCGGAAAGCAGAATCCTGCATCGGTACCATGCCACGGCTGGCCGCCGCAAGAGACGATGGCATTCGCAGCATGAATCCCACCCATTCCATGATGGTCTTTGGGGATGGCGCGCAAGACTTTGTAGCCTGCGAATTGTCTGCCTCCTCCCCTATTGCTCCCGACAGCTGCTATGGTAAGCTTTTCGAAGAAAATGGCTATGTTTTGCTGCTGGGCGTGGGCCATGACAGCAATACATATCTGCATTGCGTGGAAGAAATGCTGGGCGTCCCCGGGAGAATGACCCAGGAAAAGGTCGCCCGATACATCATTGACCGGGACGGCAATAAGCATACCCGTTATATTCACTGGTTCGATGTTTCAAAAATCGAAGATCCCTCCCTCTATTTCGATAAGTATGAACCGGCGTTTCGCTATCACGGTGCCATTTGCGACGGAAAACTGGGAGACGCTTCGGTGCAGCTTTGCTCAGCCCGGAAAATGTACGAGGTAATGGCCCTTGTCCGCCGTCGTACCAATGGTGCGGAGCTGCTCAGCGACCACACCCCACTGCCCGTGAGCAGCTATGAAACCAGAAAAGGAGAAACCCTATGACCCGGGAACATAAACGCCTAACCCTGGCTTGCTATACCTCCAGCATGTCCATGTCTATTGTGGCCAATCTGCCGCCGCTGCTGTTTTTGACCTTTCGGGATCTTTACGGCATCTCCTATTCCCTGCTGGGATTGTTGGTGGTCGTGAATTTCGTCACGCAGCTGATCATTGACCTACTGTTTTCCTTCTTTTCCCACCGTTTCCCCATAGGAAAAGTTGTGAAACTCACGCCTGCGATCACCATATTGGGTTTCGGAATTTATGCTGCATGGCCATATCTTTTTCCGGATGCGGTGTATCCCGGCCTGGTTCTGGGTACAGTGGTTTTTTCCGCTTCCAGCGGCTTTTCTGAAGTCCTGACCAGTCCCGTCATCGCATCGATCCCTTCAGACGATCCGGATCGGGCTATGAGCCGCCTGCATTCCACCTACGCCTGGGGCGTCGTGTTGGTGGTAGGTATTACGACCCTGTTTCAGGTGTTTGTTGGGCTGGAATACTGGCCGTTACTGGCCGGTGTCCTGATGTTGCTTCCGCTGTGTTCTTTTTTCCTTTTCCATTTTTCCACCATTCCTGAATTGGAAACTCCCGAGCAGGTCACCGGTGTTCTTCGCTTCCTGAAAACGCCGGTAATTTGGTTGTTGGTCTTTATGATCTTCATGGGTGGTGCTGCGGAATGCACCATGGCCCAGTGGGCCTCCGGTTATTTGGAGCAGGCTCTTGGAATCGAAAAGATTTGGGGCGATATTTTTGGCGTGGCACTATTTTCCCTGATGTTGGGTTTGGGCCGGTCCTTATACGGTAAGTTCGGAAAAAACATCCACAGCATCTTGCTCCTGGGTTTCTGCGGGGCAGCCATTTGTTATCTTGTGGCCGCTGTGAGCAGCGCACCGTTGGTTGGTCTGCTGGCCTGTGGCCTTACAGGCTTCTGCGCATCTATGCTGTGGCCCGGCAGCCTGATCGCCGCTACGGATCTCATTCCCCAAAGCGGCGTTGTTCTATTCGCCATGATGGCCGCCGGTGGCGATCTTGGTGCTTCTGTAGGCCCTCAGTTGGTGGGCGTGATCACAGATACCGTCATTGCCTCCCCCGCACTGCAGCAGCTGGCATTGCAGATGGGGATGCTTCCCAGCCAATTTGGAATGAAATTGGGCTTGCTTACCGGAATGCTGTTCCCGTTAGTGGGAATTCCTGTGTGCCTGAAGCTGCGAGCGCTATATAAGATGAAAGGAAGATCGTAATGAAAGCCTGTATCATACAGCCCCCCTATTCCCGGGACACTCAGTATTGTGACGAATATTTCCAGTATAAGCTGGACCAGCTGGAAGCCTGTGACGAAACCGTAGATATCATCGTCCTGCCGGAGTACAGCGATGTCCCCTGTGCCACCAAGGGCCTGGAGGATACCCTGTACTATCACAATAAGTACATTTCCACCCTCCTGGATGCCTGTGTACGTACCGCAAAGCGATGCCATGCAATGGTATTTGTCAATGCCCTGAGTTTAGAGCCCACCGGCTATCGCAATACCACCTACTGTTATGATCGCAACGGTCAGCTCCGGGGCAAGTATTTTAAGAAGCACCTACCGCCTCTGGAACTGGAAGTACTGAAGCTGGATTCTGACTACACCTTCGAGTACTCTACCCCTTATGTGCTGGAGATGGAAGGCATCCGCTTTGGATTTTTGACTTGCTATGACTTCTATTTCTATGAGGCCTTCGCCGCCATTGCCCGGCAGAATGTGGATATCATCATCGGTTGCTCCCTGCAGCGTAGCGACACCCATGACGCCATCGAGATCATGTGTCGGTTCCTGGCCTACAATACCAACGCTTATGTGCTGCGATCCTCTGTGAGCTTCAGTGAGGATTCCAAGATCTGCGGCGCCTCTATGATCGTCAATCCCAAGGGCCAGGTGCTGGCCAATATGGGCAGCCGCTTCGGCGCTTGCTATGCAGAGTTTGACCCCCAGGATAAGTACTATAAGCCTGCCGGTTTTGGCAATCCCGACGCAGCCCATTACCAGTACATCGAATACGGTCGAAAGCCCTGGCAGTATCGGCCCGGCGGCAGCGCCATAATTCCTGACGACACCCGACTCCCCTATCCCCGGGTCTGCGCCCACCGTGGCTTTAATTCTGTAGCTCCGGAAAACAGCATGCCTGCTTTTGGCGCCGCAGTGGCATCCGGTGCCGAAGAGATCGAATTTGATCTTCGGGTCACAGCTGATGGCTATATTGTCGTGAATCACGACCGGTCTGTAGACCGGTGCAGCAACGGTACCGGTAAAATCAGCGACCTGACCTTGGCGCAGCTTCGACAGCTGGATATGGGCAGCTGGTTTGGCCAGGAGTTTGCCGGTTTGCAGATTGCCCAGTTTGAGGATGTGCTGAAGCAATTTGCCTGCCAGGTGATCATGAATGTACATATCAACACCACTGACCATGAGGCCATTGGCAAGATCGTGGAGCTGGTGCGTCAATACGATTGCGTGAAATACTGCTACTTCATGATCTCTGAGGATGACTCCATCCGCTTCGTTCAATCCCTGGGAACAGACCTGCGAATCTGTGTCGGCCACGATTTTAATCAAAACTGGTCTATTGTGGATCGGGCCATCGAGCTGGGCGCCTATAAGGTGCAGTTCTATGAGGAGTTTTTCAACCAGGAAATGATCGACAAGGCCCACGCCCACGGCATCCGTTGCAACTATTTCTACTCCGATGATCCGGAGAAAACCCAGCGCTTGCTGGATATGGGCATCGACACCGTCCTGACCAATCGCTATCAGGTGATCTCCCGGGTCGTTCACCCCTAAAACAAAACCGGACAGGTTTCCCTGTCCGGTTTTTCATTACAGTTCCGCAATAGCCTCGATCTCACACAGGACGCCCTTGGGCAGTTCCTTCACCGCGCAGCAGCTGCGGGCGGGCTTGCCGGTAAAATAGGTGGCGTAAACCTGGTTAAACGCAGCAAAATATGCCATATCCTGAAGAAAACAGGTGGTCTTCACCACTTTTTCCAGGCTGCTGCCGGCAGCTTCCAGCACTGCGGCGACATTTTGGCAGCTGCGGTGTGCCTGAAGGGTGATCCCCTCAGGGATCGCTCCGGTGGTAGGATCCACGGGGATCTGGCCGGAACAAAATACCAGGTTGCCGGCGATCATCCCCTGAGAGTAAGGGCCAATGGCACCGGGTGCGCGATCGGTTTGAATGGGTTGCATAGGAGTACCTCCCTGAATTTGATACCCTTATTTTACGCCTAAACCTCCCCCCAGTCAAGAAAGAAGTGGAAATATGATACCCAGTATGCTATAATGCAACCGAAGGGAGTGACGGAAATGAAACGGTTTCGCAAAGTCTACGTAGAAATCTCCAATATCTGCAACATGAAATGCAGCTTCTGCCCCGGTACAAAACGGCACAAACACGCCATGACCGAAGAGGAATTTCGTCACATCCTGGGAAAATTGGAAGGTTTCACGGATTATCTGTACTTCCACCTGATGGGCGAGCCGCTTCTGCATCCCAAGGTGTTGGATTTTTTGAATATCGCACAGGAAAAGGGCTTTCGGGTAATCCTGACTACCAACGGAACCCTTCTGCAGAAATATCAAGCTGCGCTGCTGGCGCATCCTGCTGTACATAAGGTGAATATCTCCCTTCACGCCTTTGAAGCTAATGAAGCAGACCAGGGTTTTGAGGAGTATTTGCGTAACTGTCTGACCTTCGCCAAGGCTGCGGTGGGGCAAAAGCTCGTATCCCTGCGACTTTGGAACCAAGGCGGCCTGGATGCCTTGAATCCGGAGATCCTGAAAATGATGAAAGAAACATTTTCCGAACCCTGGACGGCCCAAAGAGAAGGTTTTCGCCTGGCGGATAAGATTTATTTGAATTATGGTGAGAAATTTGATTGGCCGGATCTTGGCGCCGAGGAAACGGGAAATCAAGTATTTTGCTATGGTCTGCGGGATCAGCTGGGAGTCCTTTGTGACGGGACGGTAGTCCCCTGCTGCCTGGATCATGAGGGCGATATTCCCCTGGGAAATCTCTTTGACCAAACGATTCCTGAGATCCTGGACTCCCCCAGAGCCAGGGCGCTGTATGACGGATTTACGCACCGCTGCCCGACCGAGGAACTTTGCCGACGGTGCGGCTATGCCAAACGATTTGTATAAAGGAACACCCTCCGGTTTTCCGGAGGGTGATTTGTTTATCGATACAGGGGGAAACGGTTGCAGATGTCAGCCACGATCTCATGCACCTGTGCCTGGGTGCCTTCGAAATCCCGGGCGGTCATGGCCACACACTTCGCAATTTGCTTCATCTCCTCCGTGCCAAGACCACGGGTAGTGACGGCAGCAGTGCCGATCCGGACACCGCTGGTGACGGAAGCCTTCTCGGGGTCATTGGGGATGGCGTTCTTATTCAGGGTAATGTGGTTGGCGTCGCAGCGGGTCTGCAATTCCTTGCCGGTGATGCCCATGGGCCGCAGGTCGGCCAGCATCAGGTGATTGTCGGTGCCGCCGGTAACCAGATCGAAGCCCTCCTGCAACAGGGAATCCGCCAAAACCTTTGCGTTAGCGACCACGTTCTTGGCGTACAGCTTGAAATCGTCGGACATTGCCTCCTTCAGGCACACAGCCTTGGCAGCAATCATATGCTCCAGCGGGCCGCCCTGGGTGCCGGGGAACACGGCGGAATTGAGCTTTTTGGCATACTCTTCCTTGGCCAAAATCAACCCACCACGAGGGCCACGGAGGGTCTTGTGGGTAGTTGTGGTAATAATATCGGCATAAGGCACCGGGTTTTGATGCATACCACCGGCGACCACGCCGGCAATATGGGCCATATCCACCATCAAAACGGCGCCAACTTCGTGAGCGATGTCCGCGAAAATGGAGAAATCAATGGCTCTGGGATATGCGGAAGCACCGGCGATGATCAATTTCGGCTGGCACTTCTTGGCCATATCCCGGATCTGATCGTAATCAATGCGGCCGGTCTCGTGATTAATGTCATAGGATACCACATTGTAGTACTTGCCGGAAATATTGGCAGGGCTGCCGTGGGACAGATGGCCGCCGTTGGCCAGGCTCATGCCCATCATGGTGTCACCGGGCTGCAGCATGGCAAGCTGAACGGCCATATTGGCCTGAGCGCCGGAGTGGGGCTGTACGTTGGCGAATTCCGCGCCGAACAAGTCCTTGGCTCTCTGAATACACAGGCTCTCCAGCTCATCCACGTGCTGACAGCCGCCGTAATAGCGCTTACCCGGCAGACCTTCCGCATACTTGTTGGTCAGGATAGAACCCATCGCCGCGATCACTGCCGGAGAGGCGAAATTCTCGGAAGCGATCAGCTCCAATCCGTCCTGCTGACGCGTCAGCTCATTTCCCATCATCGCTGCGACTTCCGGGTCAAAACCAGCTACAAAACCAATAGAATCCAAGGGCTTTCCGTACATACAATGTTCCTTCTTTCTATAAAAATACAAAAAACGCAGTCCGGGAGGACTGCGCAACGAGAGCCTGGGCTCTATCCACTGCATCTCTGTCCTTTTGCCTGAGAGATTCGGCATACCCTGCCTTGCACCTTCGGCACACAACTGAATGTGTTCTCCAGAGAGTCCTCTGCCCTTCGGTCCTTCCTCCTGAGAGGAACCTGAGACTGTTAATCCTTCGGTGAGCATATGCTACTTTCCCGAGGGGCTTCAACGGTATATTCTGCTCATAGACAGTATACAATGAAATTTGAAAATGTCAACCATTTAAGAGAAAAAGGGACGCCGAAGCGTCCCTTTTATACGGAATATTACATCAGCTGACGGATCAGAGCCTTCATGTCCTCAACAGAGGCGGCCTTGGGGTTGCCGGGAGCGCAAGCATCGGCGTAAGCAGACTGAGCCAGGAACTCCAGGTCCTCTTCCTTAATGGCGGGCAGCTTGGTGGGAATGCCCACATCCACGGAAAGCTGGCGGACAGCATTCACAGCAGCTTCGCGGTAAGCAGCCTGGTCCATGCCGGTGGTGTCCACGCCCATAGCCTCAGCGATGGCCTTGTACTTCTCACCGGTGACATCGGCATTGAAAGCCATAACGATGGGCAGCATCATAGCACAAGCAACACCATGGGGGGTGTCATACACAGCGCCCAGGGTGTGAGCGATGGAGTGGGCGATACCCAGGCCGACATTGGAGAATGCCATGCCGGTAACGAACTGGCCCAGGGCCATGCCTTCACGGCCTTCGGGCTCGTTGTTCACGGCGCCACGCAGGCTCTTGGCGATCAGGCGGATTGCCTCCAGGTTCAGGCAGTCGGGCAGAGCCCAGGCAGCCTTGGTGGTGTAGCCTTCGATGGCGTGGGTCAGAGCGTCCATACCGGTGGAGGCGGTCAGGCCCTTGGGCATGGAGGACATCATGTCGGGATCGACGATGGCGATGTCGGGAATGTCGTTGACGTCGACGCAGACGAACTTACGCTTCCGCTCCACGTCGGTGATGACGTAGTTGATGGTAGCCTCAGCGGCAGTACCGGCGGTGGTGGGAACAGCGATGGTAAAGACGGTGCGGTTCTTGGTGGGAGCAACGCCCTCGAGGGAACGAACGTCAGCAAACTCAGGGTTATTGATGATGATGCCGATGGCCTTGCCGGTGTCCATAGAGGAGCCGCCGCCAACGGTGATCATATAGTCAGCACCGGAAGCCTTGTAAGCGGCGACACCGGACTGGACATTTTCGATGGTGGGATTGGGCTTGATCTCGGAATAGATCTCGTAAGCCATGCCGGCGGCCTCAAGCACGTCGGTGACTTTCTTGGTGACGCCGAACTTCAGCAGGTCGGGGTCAGTGGCAATAAAGGCCTTCTGGAAGCCCTTGGCGGAAACGATGCCGGGGATCTCCTGGATCGCACCCTTGCCATGATAGGAAATTGCGTTGGAAACGAAACGGTTAGCCATAGTAAATTCCTCCATATGTTATTCAGACTTTCGTCTAATGTCTGCACCTGTATTATAATTTATTTCATCTGATTTGTAAAGATGTATTCGATATATAAATACGGAATAATAATGGTGTCGAGAAAAATTATCCATGAATATGGATAAGCGCAGGTGGAAAATAAGCGCAGCAAGCGGATGTGAACATGACCGCATTGCCAACCTTGAACTGATGATCCCGGTGACAGTCACCGCAAAGTAGTGCCTTTACAGGCGAATCCTTCGCTTCGATCCACTGGAACACAGTTTTCCAACTGTCACCCACACAAACACCCTGATTGCCCAGTGCGTTATCTACGCCAACAAGGCGTATGGCCTCCTCATGGTACGCCTGGGTAGACAGCGGGATGTGCTGACAAAGGATCACATTCTCCTCCCCTGCCATGGCATCCTTCAGAAGTGCAAGCCCCTGGTCGGTGTACCGGTCACGGGCATTGTCGATGCCAATAAAGGTCAATTCCCCCAGTTTGTACTTCTGCAGTTCGGTATTACCACCGCACAGACCGGCAAAGTGCCGGCGGGTTTTCTCCTCCCCTTCCGGGTAGAAGATGGAATCATGATTGCCCATCACGAACATATACGGAATCGGAAGCCTCGCCAGGCAATCCGTCACAAATTCCATGCAGGATTCCGTAAAGAAGTCCAGAATATCGCCGGTAAAGACAATGAGATCCGCGCAATCCGGTTCAGAGCAGATGTTATCGATCAGTTTTTGGAACCTTTGCGCCGTAGTAACACCGTCAGTCGTGAAAAAAGTATATCGCTTGCCGCCGAAATGGGTCACCAATTTTCCGTGATGGGCGCCACCGTCGATGATCACGACACCCTCATCCCGTTCATCCATCCTCACCACATGCGCATCAGTGATCTGCATGATGCGGTAAGACCGGGAAAGGCCGGGAATGAGCAGTTCCTTATGATTCAGTTCCAGCATTGCCGATATCTCCTTCGTATTTTGATACCTATATCATACCACCGGGCATAAGGTAAATCAAGGAAAAAGAATAGACATCCAAAGATGTCTATTGCATAGAATTGGTTCAGGTCCCGCAGGTCTACCGACAGAAAAAGAAGAGATATCCTATTGGATATCTCTTCTTTTTGGTGGGCGAGGCGGGACTTGATTTGCGTTTTCGTCCGGGAATGGACGAAAACAATTGTGTTGCCGCCGTCCAGCCGGCGGCAAGCAATCGTCCCCCGGACGATTGCATAGAATTGGTTCAAATCCCGCAAACAAAAAAAGAGACAT
>JAZREG010000095.1:0-4534 GCA_045660725.1 Faecousia sp. | reverse complement strand
CAATCGGGCTTCGGCGGCACATTATGTGGCCTCCGCCCGTGAAGTTGCAGAGCATTTGTCACACCATCCGCTGAAAGAGAGGTAAAGTATGGCTCGTTCTCGTGAAATTGATATGACAAACGGCCCGCTGCTGAGCAAGGTCGTGCAATTTGCCATCCCGCTGGCCCTGAGCAGCATGCTGCAGCTGCTGTTCAATGCCGCCGACGTAATTGTGGTAGGTCAGTTTGCCGGTTCTACCGCGCTGGCTGCCGTAGGCTCTACCGGTGCGCTGGTGAACCTGCTGGTAAACGTCTTTATGGGTGTGTCCATCGGTGCAAACGTTATGGTAGCCCGTGCCAGAGGTGCCGGTGACTACAAGGCTGTGCACGAAACGGTGCACTGCGCCATGCTGGTCAGTGTGATTCTGGGCGCCATCGTTGCCGTGCTGGGCTTTTGCGTATCCGGCTTTGCCCTGACCCTGATGGGCTCGCCTGCCGACGTAAAACCGCTGGCTACACTGTATCTGAAGATTTACTTCCTGGGCATGCCCGCCAATCTGGTGTACAACTTCGGCGCTGCCATTCTGCGTGCCATCGGTGACACCAAGCGGCCGCTGTACATCCTCACCGTGGCCGGTGTGGCCAACGTGCTGCTGAATCTGGTACTGGTCATCGTCTTCCACATGGGCGTGGCCGGCGTTGCCATTGCAACTGTATTTTCCCAGTGTATCTCTGCCGTGCTGGTGGTCCTGTGCCTGCTGCATGCCGATGGCGCATACAAGCTGTATCCCGCCGATCTCCGGATCCACAAGGATAAGCTCATCGGCATGATCCGCATCGGTCTGCCCGCCGGTATTCAGGGTTCGCTGTTCTCCGTATCCAACGTTATCATCCAGTCTACTGTCAACGGCTTTGGCAGCATCGTGGTGGCCGGCAACGCCGCAGCCGCCAATCTGGAGGGCTTCGTTTACGTCTGTATGAACAGCCTGTACCAGAGCGCCATTACCTTTACCAGCCAGAACCTGGGCGCAGGCAAGTTTGACCGCATCCGCCACACCTTCCGTGTCTGCACCCTGATGGTTATGGTAGTAGGCGCGCTGCTGGGTATGGGCCTGTATCTCTGCGGCCCGTGGCTGCTGAACATTTACGCCTCCGGTACGCCGGAAGAAATCAAAGAGATCATCCACTTCGGTATGACCCGACTGAGCTACGTTTCCTTTACCTATATGCTCTGCGGCATGATGGACGTCAGCTGCGGCGCGCTGCGTGGCTTGGGCAAAGGTATGGTACCCATGGCAGTCAGTCTGCTGGGCGCTTGCGCCTTCCGCATTCTGTGGGTCTTTACCGTATTTGCGGCCCAGCCCACGCTGCCCTGCCTGTACATCTCCTATCCTGTGTCCTGGGGTATCACTTGGGCGGCGCACACAGTGTGTTATCTGGTGATTCGCCGGAACATGGAGCGCAAGCATCAGGCGGCGCTGGAAGCGGCACAGGCTTAAACTTCACAAGATTGAAAAACACCGGCTTTTGCAGCCGGTGTTTTTTGCATAAATGACGGATTTTTTCGCACAATACCTGCGAGGTGAATGTACATGAAACTTTCCAAGGAAGAATACGCCCGCCGAGCGGATCAGTTGGCGCCCAAATCGCCCTCTTGGCGCACTGTGCCGCTGGCGTTTGTCATCGGGGGCAGCATTTGCGCGCTGGGGCAGGTGCTGCGGATGCTATACGAGAATGCAGGTCTGGGCAAGCAGGACGCGGGCACTGCCGTCAGTATCACGCTGGTCGGGCTGGGGGTGCTGCTGACCTGCTTGGGCTGGTTTGAAAAAATCGCACGGTTTGCCGGGGCGGGAACGCTGGTGCCCATCACTGGCTTTGCCAATTCGGTGGCGGCCCCTGCGCTGGAGTTCAAGACCGAGGGATTCGTACTGGGCACTTGCGTGAAGATGTTCACCATCGCAGGACCGGTGCTGACCTTTGGCATTTCGGCCAGCGTGGTATACGGGCTGGTGCTGTGGCTGATGCAGATGGTAGGATAAGAGAAAAGCGGCTTGCCGGAGTGTGCTGCCCCAGATTATACGGACAGCACAAAAAAGCCCCTAAGTAGGCAAATATTAAGTTTATGCGGAGTGGCGCAGCGTAAGCGGCGCCACTCCAGTCTTTATTTGGATGCGCTCGTGGATGTAGAAGTGATTGTAGCGGTCGATCATTTCATTGGCTTCCTTGAACGTTGCCGGTTTATGCCTATAGATGCACTCTGTCTTAAGGATGGAAAAGAAATTTTCTGCCATGGCATTGTCGTAACAGTTTCCACGTCTTGACATAGACGGCGTTATCCCGTAGGATTGAGTTAGGTTAAAATACTCTCGGGAAGTGTATTGAAACCCTTGGTCGCTGTGGAGCTGCAACTCCGCAGCGACCCTCTTTTTTTCTCTGCGCATGGCAAGGCGGATCGTATCCAGGACAAGATTGATTGTTTGCTCTGTGCCGGTTTTATAGGCGACGATACTGTTGTCATACAGATCACGAATCATGGATAGATATAGAACCCCTTGCTTTGTGTGAATGTATGAAATGTCTGTTACCCACTTTTGATTTGGTTTGTCACTTTGAAATTGCCTGTTAAGCAGATTTTGATATCGATGCAATTGCTGACCCATATTAATCCATTTCCTGCGGCGACGGATTTCAGATAGCAAATCATACTTTTTCATTACCTTCAGCACAGTTTTGGGATTGCGATAGATTCCTTTGGCCACTAATGCTTTCTGCATCCTACGGTATCCATAGGTATTATGGCTTCGTTTTTGTTGTTGCTGAATTTCCTCAGCTAAAGCAGCATCCTTTTCAGGCCTGCCCAATCTATGCACAAAATCATAGTAACCGCTTCTGGATACACCAAAGAATCGGCACATAACTGATATGGGATATTCATCTCGATGGCGGTGGATAACCATATATTTTGCTTTCGGTCTCACTTCCTTTCTGTGGATTGCAGAAAATCCCGCAGCAACTCATTCTCCATCTTTAACCGTTTGTTTTCATACTTGTACTCCGCGATTGTTTTGGCAGGTTTCCTTCCACGTTGCTTTGAGACGCTAGGCTCTTTTAGCCAGCTTTGAATTGCATATCTGCTGATTCCATATTCTCGGCTTAATCTATTCTGGCTCTCACCCGCACGAATTCGCTCTACCACTGCTTCGCGAATTCCTAATGGATACTTCTTCATCCCTTTTTTTCCCGACATAACAATACCCCCTAATGTAGTACTTTCATTTTCCTACATTAGGGGGCTTTTGTCTATTGTCCGTTTTTACTGGACCTGTTCACGACTTCATCCACGCTTTTCTATTTAATGTATCGTTCCCACCGGTTCTTCCACGCCGATTTCCCGCAGGCGCTGCAGCAAATAAGAACAGCGGCTTTGGGCGGCGTTCAATTCAAAAATACAGGCCGAAATCAGTTCCGGGTCGCTGACCGCCTCAAAAGCCACGCGGCTGCGGCGCAGCGCTTCCCGAGCCTGGTAATATTCTTCCAGCAGCTTTTTCTTTCGCGTTTCCTCCGGATCTTCCGGAATGGTACCCATCCATCTTCGCAAACGCTCCATTTCTGCACCTCCGTGTTACAATATAGGCTCATTCTCGCCGAATATGCCCGGTTTTATACCGGCGAATAACCATTTGACAGCGGGGACAAAATTGAGTAAAATAAAATGTACGAGTTTTTTGGGTTGGGAATCCCTTCCATTATAGATAAGGAGCAAGTTTCATGGCAAAAAAAGTGAAACAGGAATACGGCAACGAGAGCATTT
Source organism: Faecousia sp. (assembly GCA_045660725.1). Taxonomy (GTDB): domain Bacteria; phylum Bacillota; class Clostridia; order Oscillospirales; family Oscillospiraceae; genus Faecousia. The sequence continues at coordinate 745 of JAZREG010000095.1, read as the reverse complement.
CTTCGCTGAAAGGCGCCGACCGGGTACGTAAACGCCCGGGCGTTATTTTCGGTTCTGACGGTCTGGATGGCTGTCAGCACGCCTTCTTCGAGATTCTCTCCAACTCCATCGACGAAGCCCGTGAAGGCTTCGGCAATATCATCCACGTGACCCGTTATCTGGACAAGTCCATCGAGATCGAGGACTTTGGCCGTGGTGTACCTCTGGATTACAATGAGAAAGAGCAGCGCTATAACTGGGAGCTTATTTACTGTGAGATGTACGCCGGCGGTAAGTACCAGAACAACAGCGGCGAGACCTACGAATATTCTCTGGGCCTCAACGGTCTGGGCGCCTGCGCTACCCAGTATGCTTCGGAATATATGACGGTCATCTCCCGCCGCGACGGCTTTATGTACGAGCTTCAGTTCCGCAAGGGCGAAAACGTCACCGATGCGCCCCACGGCGTGCGCAAAACTCCCTATACCGGCAAGAAAACCGGTACCTGCCAGCGTTTCAAGCCCGATCTGGAAGTCTTTACCGACATCAATATCCCCCTGGAGTTTTTCCTGGAGACCCTGAAGCGGCAGGCAGTGGTCAACGCCGGCCTGAAGTTCGTGTTCAAGAACGAGACGCAGCCCGGTAAGTTTGAGACCACCGAACTGGTGTACGAACGCGGCATTCTGGACTATGTGGAAGAGTTGGCCGGCATCGTCCCCCAGAAGGAAGGCGAAGAACCCGCTCCCTCCACCGCCCTGAGCACCCC
>JAZREG010000094.1:0-2317 GCA_045660725.1 Faecousia sp. | reverse complement strand
GCATCAAGAACATTGCAAAGCATCCGGAGGGAAAATTTGAACTTCTGTGCAACATTGATCTGGAAGGCGCAGAAATCGAGCCCATTTCTGAGTTCACCGGTGAGCTGAACGGTATGTACTTTACTGTCCGCAACTTTACGGTGAAGGGCAATGCAAACGGAAACTTTGGCTTTATCGGTTTGAACAAGGGCTACGTTCACAATCTGACCATTGAGAACGTGACCTTTGTTCCCGAAGGTCAGCTGAAGAATATCGGTGCTCTTGCCGGTGTAAACGAGGGTACGCTCCTGCGTAACTTCGTCAATGAATCCACCATGACGGTCACCTCTGCGGCAGAGGGCGCTAACTGTGGCGGCATGGTGGGTCTGAACACCGGAAAATTCCAGAACCATACCTGCTTTGTGGATCTGATCGTCGATACCCCTGCGGTAATGAATGTGGGCGGTATCGTTGGCTGCGCAGAGGGCGGCCTGATCGAATTTGCCAACCAGGAGGGCAAGCTGGTGATCAAAGGCGAGAATAAGACCGTGGGTGTTATGGCTGGTAAGATCAGCAACCAGCACCTGCGTGACTGCGCCTTCCTGGGCGAGCAGAACACGCTCAATGAGAAGCTGTTTGAAAACTACTTCGGCCAGCACGAGAATGTGACCTACGAGAGTATGTGGCTCCGGGAGAATGGCCGTGAGCCCCTGCCTCCTGCCCAGCAGAAGCTCCGTGACCGGGTGGTGGAACAGATGAATGCCATGGGCCTGGTGGAATGGCACACGACCCAGGATTTGCTTCATAGCTGCTCCTGCTTGTTGACTGTTTGCCATGGCAACTATATGCCCGGCATGCTCCATGTGGGCATTCCCTATAACCACAAGGGCAGCTCTTTGGCACGATTCAACTACTGCCGTGACGAGAATGGCGCTATGTCCGATTGGGTCTATCCTCTGGAGTCCTATGATGGCTTTGACATGTACTTGGGTAACGACTGCTCTACTGCTCTGCAGCAGGCCTGGTGGACCGTCAGTAACTCTACGGATATTATCCGCTGCACCTATATGCATCCTATGTACACGGAGCAGAACGGTTGTATTCTCATCGGTGATCTGCCCATGGACGAGGGCATTGACGAGAAGGGTAAGAAATACACCGGCCATTATACCGATCCTTATGTTCGTGTTATCGAGGAACAGGAGCTGTTCGAGGCTTATGCGCTGATGCGCAAGGGCGATGCCTATTATTCAATAACAAAGGATGGCGGCCATGCCCGTATGTGTGCGGCTGATCCTGTGGTGGTTCGCAATGAGAACGGCCTGATCAGTGCGGAGTATAGCTATGTACTGTCTACGGAGCAGGGCGCTCCTGCGGTGACAGAGCCCTACTTTATGTCCTGGCGCGTGAATTATCCTTACAGCTTCGGCGCACTGCGCAAGAGCTATAAGCTGCCTTGCACCATGGAGGAGCTGCTGACCGGCGAGATGGAGCCTGTTGAGGCAAGCATTTCCGGCGATATGGATGGCAAAATGGGCATGGTGACCGGCACCATCAAGGCAAATTACTACCTGGATAGTGCTACTATGGTGATCACGGATTCTCAGGGTAAGGAGTATGCCAAGTATACCATGTTCCCCACGGTTGCTAAGTACCGCGAGGCATCTGACAGTGACAGTGGCATGCGTAACTATAACGATCAGTTCAATATGAATCTGTTTACCTCTCCGCTGCAGAATTTGCAGTTTGAGATGGGTGAAACTTATTCTTACACGGTCACGATCCACTTGGCTACCGGCGACGATATCCAGGTAAAAGCCGGCTCCTTTACACAAGGAAAGGCTTAATGTGTAAAACCCGTTATTTGCACAGAAATTTTATATTGGTTCCATAATAAAGATTGGGGTCAGGCGATAAGCCTGACCCCAATCTTTATTATACAAACAAATTTTGCGCATCACATGAAGAAGCTTGCATAGAGGTTTCTTTATCGGCAAAAACTATATTGCGGTTGCGTGATGTATGTTCGTAATTTTGCCGATAGCGAGGCGGGAGCACAAACCGATGAAACGTTTGTGGAAAAAGGGGATGGCTGCGGCGTTTTGCAAGGTTTGCGATAGCGCTTTTTGGCCGTCCGGTCAGCGAGTGGTCGACGGAATAGGGGAGGAACACCGGCCTTTGCCAGTCAATGGATCGCGAGCTGGTTTACATAACACGGCTTCAAGTCCCGCCTCGCCCACCAAAGAGACAGTCGAAAGACTGTCTCTTTTTTTGTCAGTACATCCTTGCCAAAACAGCTAAAACCCCTGTGTTTCCAATGACTACTGGAAACCAGGGG
>JAZREG010000093.1:0-11410 GCA_045660725.1 Faecousia sp. | reverse complement strand
TGCATGGAGTGCCGCTGCTGCGAATATATCTGCTCTTCCAAGCTGCCCCTGGTCACCATGATCAAGATGGGCAAGAACGGCGTAAGGGGGCTGAAGTAATATGCTGATCACTGAACTGAAAAATAAGGATCTGCTCAAGGGCCAGCTGAGCGGCAAGGTCTTCGTCCTGGTATGCCACGGCTGTAAGGAGATCCACTTCCCCGAGCATGAGGCCGACGCCTTCATCCAGGAGCTGGAAGAGGCCGGCATCGTTACCGGCGTACTGACCACCGACTACATCTGCAATGAAGAAAACCTGGCCCTGCGGCTGCAGAAGCATACCACTGCCATTGAAAATGCTGACACCATCCTGGTGCTTAGCTGTGGCGTGGGTGTGCAGACCGTCGCTGCCAAGTATACGACCAAGCGGGTGATCCCCGGCTGCGACACTGTCCGACTCCCCGGTTTCCAGGGTGTGACCCCTCTGCAGCACGACTGCCACCAGTGCGGTCAGTGCTACCTGAACCTCACCGGCGGCATCTGCCCCCTCACCGCCTGCTCCAAGAGCCTCATTAACGGCCAGTGCGGCGGTGCCAAGAACGGCATGTGCGAGGTGGACCCCAACATGGAGTGCGGCTGGGAGCGGATCCAAAAGCGGCTGGCACAGATTGGCCGGCTGGATGCCCTGAAGAGTCCCGTGCAGCTGCGTAACTACGCAATCGGCGACGAAGAGTAAAGGAGTTAGAAATCATGAGAATTACGGAATTGTTTGATAACGGTCAGTTTGTTGTGACCGCGGAAGTTGGCCCTCCCAAAGGCATTCATATCGACCATGTGGTTGAGGAAGCCAAGGAATACCTGAGCGGCATCACCGCTGTGAACGTCACCGACAACCAGTCCTCCGTCATGCGTATGGGCAGCCTGCCTGCCTGCGTCATGCTGAAGAATGCGGGTCTGACCCCCATCCTGCAGCTGACCTGCCGTGACCGCAACCGCATCGCCCTGCAGTCCGAGCTGCTGGGTGCCGCTGCCCTGGGCATCGACAATATTCTCTGCCTCACCGGTGACCACACCACCTTGGGCGACCACAAGGGCGCTAAGCCCGTATTCGACCTGGATTCCGTGTCCCTGCTGCACACCGTGTGCCAGCTGGAAAAGGGCGTGGACCTGGGCGGCAATGCCCTGGTGGGCGAGGCTCCCAAGTTTGCAAAGGGCGCTGTTGTCTCTCCCTGCTCTGACTCCGTGGATGCACAGCTGGCCAAGATGGAGCGCAAGGTCATGGCCGGCGCGGAATATTTCCAGACCCAGGCTGTGTTCGACTCCGAGAAGTTCATCTCCTTCATGGAGAAGGCCAAGCAGTTTGGCAAGCCCGTGCAGCTGGGTGTGATCATCCCCAAGTCCGCCGGCATGGCCAAGTTCATGAACAACAACGTGGCCGGCGTCCATGTCCCCCAGTGGATGATCGACGAGCTGGCCGCCGACAAGGAAAAGGCCAAGGCCGGTATCACCGGCGTGGAGCTGGCCGCCAAGGTCATCCGGGAGTGCCATCCCTACTGCCAGGGTCTGCACATCATGGCCCTGGGCTGGGAAGCCAAGGTGCCTGAGCTGCTGAAGCTGGCCGGTATCTGATAAACAGCATCTCTCCTCACCGCCATTGCGCGGTGAGGAGATTTTTTATCGGCCCAAGTGCTTTACATTTCTTTCCTTTCCTGCTATATTGGTTTTATTCCAGTATTTTCTCCTGTGGTTTCCGATTTGAAAGGAGCGACGAAAAATGACCTTTTCCCAATGGCTGTTCGGCGGTATCGACAACCCCTTCCAGGCAGGGCAGTGGCGGCCTCTGCACATTTGCGTCATGCTTTCCTGCGTCGCCCTGATCCTTACCTTCCGCTTCCTGGCCAAACGCGCCCGGGACCCGGAGAAGGTCAAGCGGATCGTAGCCCTTTCCCTGGCCGGTGCCATCGCCTTCTTTGAAGTGATGATCCGCATTGTGCAAACGGTGCAGACCTACCACCTGCACCTGCCTCACATGGCGGAAGTCACCCCCATTTGGATCATCCTGCCCAAGCCCTGGTGCGCGGTGTCCTGCTGGGCGCTGATCGCGTCGGTGTTTCTGAAAAAGCGCTTCTTCTACAACTTCGCCAGCCTGTCGGCGCTGCTGTGTTCCGTGATCTTCTTTATCTATCCGGGCGTGGGCTTTAACAATGTCCACCTGCTGTTTGAAAACTGGTACTCCATCCTGACCCATGCCCTGCTGCTGACCATGTCCGTGACCCTGATGGTCTTCGGGTATGCGGATTTCAAGTATAAAGACCTGTGGAAGGTAGCGGTGGGCTTTGTGCTGGTGATGCTCTATGCCCTGGTGGAGATCTACATCCTGAAGATCCAGGTGGATCCCATGTACTTCATGCCCGACGGCGATATCCAGGCAGACATCCTGCACATTCCTTACGGTCTGTACCTGACCTGCTACATCCTGCTGATCGTGCTGTACATCAACACCGCCCATATGCTGGGTGACAAGGAAACTGTCCGGCAGTTCCTCGCCAAAAGAAAACAGAAAATCACATAACCCAAAAGCACTGCCCCGGGCAGTGCTTTTTTTCTTGACTTTTTCCACCAAGTAGTATAATATAACATTTGTTATATATCAATCGCTATTTTCAGGAGGTCGCCTATGCCGCCGAAAGTAAAGATCCAAAAATCGGACATTATCCAAACCGCCCTGGCCCTGGTGCGGGAGCAGGGCGCGGATGCCATCAACGCCCGGGCCATCGCCGCAGCCCTGGGCTGCTCCACCCAGCCGGTGTTTTCCAATTTTGCCACCATGCAGCAGCTGCAGGAAGCCGTCCTGGACGCTGCCTATGAGATCTATCTCGATTTTCTGAAGGCAGAAGCGGAAACCGGGAAATATCCCCGGTACAAGTCCTTCGGCATGGCCTATATCCGCTTTGCCCAGGAAGAAAAAGCGCTGTTCCGGCTTCTGTTTATGCGGGACCGCCGGGGCGAGGTGCTCTCCCTCACGCCGGATTTCCTGGCATCCGTTCAGATCCTCATGGACGCCAACGGCATCTCCAGGGAGAACGCGGAACGGATGCACCTGGAAATGTGGGCCTGCGTCCATGGCATCGCCACCATGCTGGCCACCTCTTTCCTTAGTCTGGATCAGGGGCTGATCAGCGATATGCTGACGGACGTGTACCAGGGGCTTCGTAGTAAGTACACCCGGGAGGAAGTGTAATATGGACGCCATTCAAATCGAACACCTGACAAAGAAATATAAGGATGTGACCGCTGTCAAGGATCTGTCCCTGCGCATTGAAGAAGGGGAACTGTTTTCCCTTTTGGGGGTCAACGGTGCCGGCAAGACCACCACCATCAAAATGCTTTCCGGCCTCACCGCCCCCACCGACGGGGATGCGTATCTGCTGGGCCACAGCATCCGCACAGAGCCTGCCGCGGCGAAAGCCCACATTGCCGTTTCTCCCCAGGAAACCGCCGTGGCGCCCGGTCTCACCGCCCGGGAAAACCTGGATCTGATCTGCGGTATTTACGGTTTTCCCAAGCCACGACGGGAGGAAAAGATCCGGGAGCTGACCCAACTGCTGGGACTTCAGAACATTCTCAACCGGAAAGCCGGCAAGCTCTCCGGTGGCTGGCAGCGGCGGCTGAGCATCGCCATGGCCCTGATCAGCGAGCCGGAGATCCTCTTCCTGGATGAACCCACCTTGGGGTTGGATGTGATCGCCCGGAGCGAGCTGTGGGATATCATCCGCGCCCTGAAGGGCCGGGTCACTGTGATCCTCACCACCCACTACATGGAGGAAGCGGAGGCCCTTTCTGACCGGATCGCCATTATGAAAGACGGCCGGCTGCTGCTGTGCGACACCCCGGCGCAGATCCTGGCGCAGACCGGGGAAAGCAACATCGAAAAGGCCTTTTTGAAGGTTGTAAAGGGGGAAATGGGATGAAAATGCTGCTTTTTGCCAAGCGAAATTTCAAGGAGATCCTCCGGGATCCTCTGAACCTTTCCTTCCTCTTCGGCTTTCCTGTGGTGCTGCTGGTGCTGCTCAGCGCCATCCAGGCCAACATCCCGGTAAGCATGTTCGAAATTCAACACCTGGCTCCGGGCATTGCGGTGTTTGGTCTGTCATTCATGACGCTGTTCTCCGCCACCCTCATCGCTAAGGACCGGCAAAGCAGCTTTATGCACCGGCTGTACACCACCCCCATGACCTCGGCAGATTTCATCCTGGGCTATACGCTGCCCCTGGTCCCTGTTGCCCTTTTGGAAGGCGTTGCCTGCTACGGCTTTGCCCTGCTCCTGAGACTGGAATTCCAGGCAAATCTTCTGCCGGCGCTGCTTCTGCTTTTGCCCGTGGCGCTGCTGTATATCGGCCTCGGCCTGCTGTGCGGCAGCGTGTTCAACGACAAGCAGGTGGGTGGCATCTGCGGTTCGCTGCTGACCAACGCTTCCGCCTGGCTGTCGGGGATTTGGTTCGACCTGGGGCTGGTAGGCGGCGGCTTTCAGAAGTTCGCCAATATACTGCCCTTTGTCCACGCAGTGGAGATGGAACGGGCAGCGATCGCAGGAAATTACGCGGATATCCTCCCCCATCTTTGGTGGGTGCTGGGCTACGCCACCGCCATTTTGACTTTGGCGGTTTGGCTGTTTCTGCGACAGATGAAACGGCAATAAAGAAAACGCCATCGGTCTCCGGGCCGATGGCGTTTGTCCTGTATACAGGCTTGCATTTCCCCCAAAAGTATATTATAGTATGAGAAGAGGTGATCCTGTTTGAAAGCTTACGAGATCTATAACCAGCTGATCCGCTCTTCTATAAAGATTTGGGAAACAGATACCTGCGACGGCCTGATCATCGGTGACCCCAACAAGGAGGTCCGCAAGATCGGCACCTGTTTTCAGCTGACCATGTCCCTGGTGGACGAGGCGGTCCGTCAGCAGATCGATATGATCATCACCCACGAGCCTACCTTCTCCCGGGAGGATCCCTGCACGAAATTCGAGGGTTTGGACGAAGTGCGGCGGCAGCGGCTGTTGGAAAGCGGCCTGACCGTCTACCGCTACCATGACCACGCCCACGACCGGGAACCGGATTATATCCACGCAGGCTTCCTGGATGCCCTGGGATTAAAAATCTGCCGTTCCTTTCCCCTGGAAAGCTTCGCTGTTCGCCGTTACGAACTGGCGCAGCCCACCACCGCCAAGGAATTTTCTTTACGGGTGAAGGAAAAGCTAAATTTGGAGGGTGTTCGCCTGGTGGGCGACCCCAATACCCCTGTCAAAACCATTTGTCTGGCCCTGGGCTGGCTCTCTGTGCGGGCTGCACGCAGCTTTCTGGAAACGGACAGCGAGATCTTCGTCACCGGAGAAATGGACGAGGCGTTTTCCGATGCCTGCATCCGTGACGCCAGCTACCTGGGATACAAAAAGAGCATCCTGCTATTAGGCCACTACGGTGCGGAATATGCGGGTATGCGACTACTGGCCAAGGACCTGAACGAAACCGTCGCCCCCACAGTCTTCCTGGATAGCGGCGAAGTATACCGATTCCTTTGACTCTATTTTCGGAGGTTTTACTATGCAATATGATGTGATCATTATCGGCGCAGGCCCCGGCGGTATTTTTGCCGCTTACGAGCTGAAAGCGCGCCGGCCGGAGCTGAAGGTGGCCGTATTTGAAGCAGGCCACGCCCTGCACCGCCGCCATTGCCCCATCGACGGCGACAAGATCAAGACCTGCATCGGCTGCGAAACCTGCAGCATCATGAGCGGCTTCGGCGGTGCCGGTGCTTTCTCCGACGGCAAGTACAACATCACCAACGATTTCGGCGGCACCCTCTACGAGTATATCGGCAAGAAGGAAGCCCTGGATCTGATGCACTATGTGGATGAGATCAACCTGCGCTTCGGCGGCGAAGGCACCAAGCTCTACTCCACCGCCGGCACCCGGTTCAAGACCCTGTGCATCCAGAATGACCTGCACCTGCTGGACGCCTCCGTGCGGCACCTGGGTACCGACATCAACTATGTGGTTCTGGAGAATCTCTACAACCACCTGAAAGATAAGGTGCAGTTCTTCTTCGATACCCCCGTCCGCTCCATTTCCGCCGGTGAAAACAGCTACACCATCCACTGTGACGGTGCCGACTACACCTGCGAAAAGTGCATCGTTTCCGTGGGCCGCATCGGCAGCAAGTGGATGGAAAGCGTCTGTAAGGAGCTGCAGATCCCCACCAAGAGCAACCGTGTGGACATCGGCGTCCGGGTGGAGCTGCCTGCCACCGTCTTTGCCCACCTGACAGACGAATTGTACGAAAGCAAGATCGTCTACCGCACAGAAACCTACGGCGACAAAGTCCGCACCTTCTGTATGAACCCCAAGGGCGCGGTGGTCAACGAGAACACCAACGGCATCATCACCGTCAACGGCCACAGCTACGAAGACCCGGCCAAGCAGACGGAGAACACCAACTTCGCCCTGCTGGTGGCCAAGCACTTCTCCGAACCCTTCAAGGATTCCAACGGCTACGGCGAATCCATCGCCCGGCTGAGCAATATGCGGGGCGGCGGCGTCACCGTCCAGCGCTTCGGCGACCTGATCCGGGGCCGCCGCTCCACCCCCAAGCGAATGCAGGATGCCTTCATCACCCCCACCCTCAATGCCACCCCCGGCGATCTGAGCCTGGTGCTGCCCAAGCGGATCCTGGACGGCATCATTGAAATGATCTACGCCCTGGACAAGGTGGCCCCCGGCACCGCCAATGACGACACCCTGCTCTACGGCGTGGAGGTCAAGTTCTACAACATGGAAGTGGAGGTCAACGAGGACCTGGAATCCCGTTACCCCGGCCTGTATATCATCGGTGACGGCAGCGGCATCACCCATTCCCTGTCCCACGCTTCCGCCAGCGGCGTTCATGTAGCCCGGAGCATCACCGAAAACTAACCTTTTTCGAGGTTTTTATGAACGACAGAACCAAAGATTATGTATTCGTCAGTTACTCCCACGCTGACGATATTGCCCCGATCCTGGACATTTTCCAGGATCGGGGCTACAACCTGGTATTTGACCAGGTAATGAGCTACGGCGAAGAGTGGGATCTGAATGCCCGCCGATATATCCAAAACAGTCGGTGCAAGGGCGTTCTGTCCATCCTCAGCCCCAGCTCGCTGTGCAGCAAGCCGGTACTCATCGAGACCGAGTACGCCGCACGGTTCAAAAAGAATATTTTCGCCATCCTGACGGAGCATCGCACCCTGCCTCAGATCTACGCCAGCCTCAGCGGCACCCTGGACGAAAACAAGCTGTATGTACTGGACTCCATGATGGACTGCTTCCCCCCGGAGCAGCTCTATGCCTTTGCTGACAGCCTGGATTGGGACAAGATCCGGCAGACCTTTGATCTGTGGGGCTTCCACCCCACCCCCAAGTCTGATTACGAGGGCATCACCCAGGCCGCCTACTCCTCTGACATTAAAAACGAGGCAGGCCGCCTGGCCCAGCAGAAGGAAAATTACTACGAGCTGGATCGCCAGGCCATTGACCTGGCCCTGGAAAATGTGACCAAGAAGAAGATCACCGTCCTGGACTTGGGCTGCGGCAACGGCTCCGTGGCCATTTCCCGGTTTGCTGACGATCCCCGGGTAGGCAAGGTCATCGGCGTGGATGTCCACAAAGGAAACATCGCCGAGGCCAACGAAAGCGCCGCGGCCTACGGGGACAAGTTCTCCTTCCATGTGGTGGACCTGAATGCCGAAGATTGCATCGACCGGGTTCGGGAGATCATGACCGGTCTGGGTGTCAAGACCATTGACCTGGTTTTTGCCGCCCTGGTACTGCACCACCTGGAAAACCCCAAGCTGCTGCTTCTGCGGCTTTACGACATTTTTGACCCCAAAGGCAAGATCATCGTCCACGGCTCCGACGACGGCACCAAGCTGTGCTATCCCGAAAGCAAGCTGATGAACGAGATCATGGATCGGTACAACCGGCTCATCGTTAGCTCTGACCGGGAAAACGGCAGAAAGCTCTTCGGCCAGCTGTACCATGCGGGCTTCACCGGCATCCGGATGCTCTACACCGTGTCCGACACCTCGGACAAGGATTACAGTTTCAAGGAAGTGCTGTTTAACATGGCCTTCGGCTTCCGGCTGAATCGTGTCGACGCACTATTGGAGAAAAACCCCAACAACGCCTTTATCCAAAAGGAGCGGGCCTGGCTGGAAAGCGCCCTGGAGCGATTCCGGGAAGCCTTCCTGTCCCCGGACTTTTGGTACAGCACCACCATCTACATCGCTGTGGCGGAGGTGAGCGCATGAAAAAGGGCTTGATTCTGGTCAATGCCTACGCCGATTTGAAGGCTGCCTCCAGTCAGGCACGGCGGCTGAAGGAGGAGCTGGAAAAGCGGGGCGTGGAAACGGATATCCTGCGAAACGGCCAGCTTTCTCTTTCCGTGGAGCGCTCCGGGCAGATCCGGCTGGCAGAGCATCCCTACGCCTTCTGCATCTACCTGGACAAGGACAAGTATGCCTCTGCCCTGCTGGAAAGGATGGGCCTCAGGCTCTTTAACCCCCACGACGGCATCCAGGTGTGCGACGACAAGATGGAAACCTGCATCCGGCTGGCGGGCCACGGCATCCCCATGCCCAAAACCATTCCCGCGCCCCTGTGCTATTACCCCGGGTCGACGCCCTGGGAGGAATTCCTCCTGGATGTGGAAAAGCAGCTGGGCCTGCCCCTGGTGGTAAAGGAGAGCTATGGCTCCCTGGGCGGCCAGGTATACCTGGTGCGGGATCACCAAGAACTGGTGCAGACCGAGACCCGACTTCAGGGCAAGCATCACCTGTACCAGGAATTCATCGCCGAGAGCGCCGGGCAGGACATCCGGGTGATCGTGGCCGGCGGCAAGGCCGTGGGTGCCATGAAGCGGGTATCCAGCACGGATTTCCGCTCCAATATCGAGCTGGGCGGTCACGGAGAATTGATCGACCTGCCGGCAGAAGTAGCCGCCCTGTGTGAAAAGACCGCGGCGGTGCTGAAGCTGGACTACTGCGGTGTAGATGTGCTGTTTGGCAAGGATGGTTACCTCATTTGCGAGGTCAATTCCAATGCTTTCTTCGAGGGCATCGAGGCCGTTACCGGCCTGAACATCGCCGGCGCTTACGTTGACCATATTCTGCGCACTGTGGGTATCGAAAATTGATCTGACAACATACAGCGGGCATCGGTATTGACCGATGCCCGATTTCTTTTCCACAGGCAAAATTTTCCCACCCCTTTCCCCCGGGAGCCCTTGACAAATCGCCCGGGATGTGGCAATATATTGTGGCAGAGAAAAATCGGCAGCACTAGATATTGTGTGTATGCCTTCAGCAAATGGGAAAAGAGGAACGTATCATGATTCACAGTATTACCAAGCGGGACGGCCGAATCGTCCTGTACGATCAGAACAAGATCGCAGCCGCCATCCTGAAGGCGCTGGAAGCTGCTCATGAAGGCGACGCCAACGACGCCGTCCGTGTGGCCAACGATGTCCAGCGGGAGCTGGAAAGCAAGTTCACCACCGAGGCTCCCAGCATTGAGATCATTCAGGACGTGGTGGAGCGCCAGCTGATGAACCACGGCTTCAGCGCCACCGCCAAGGCCTACATTCTGTACCGTGCCAACCGCACCCGGGCCCGGGAAGCCGGCACCAGCCTGATGAAGACCATCGATGAGATCACCAACATCGATGCCCGGATCAGCGACATGAAGCGCGACAACGCCAACATCGACGGCAACACAGCCATGGGCTCCATGCTGCAGATCGGCGCCGCGGGTGCCAAGGCCTACAACGAGATGTACCTGCTGCGCCCTGAGCATGCCAAGGCATACCGGGAAGGCGATATCCACATCCATGACTTCGATTTCTACAGCCTGACCACCACCTGCTGCCAGATCGACATCCTGAAGCTGTTCCACGGTGGCTTCTCCACCGGCCACGGCTACCTGAGAGAGCCTCAGAGCATTCAGAGCTACGCCGCCCTGGCTGCCATCGCCATCCAGTCCAATCAGAACGATCAGCACGGCGGTCAATCCATCCCCAACTTCGACTACGCCATGGCAGAAGGCGTTGCCAAAACCTATCGCAAGGCATTCTCCCGCCGGGTGAAGGAAGCGGCGGAGGACTACCTGGATCTTTCCGACGCCGAAGAGGCCACCGCTAAGGTCATCGCCGCCGCGGAAGCGGCCACCGGCGAGACCGCCAAGCTGGAAAGCGCCCCCGCCTATGTAGAGGCCGTCACCCAGGGTCTGCAGGAGGCCTTCGGCATTTCCGCAGACATGGCCGGAAAGCTCATTGAGAAGGCCGCCAAGCGCTCCTGGAAAAAAACCGACCGGGACACCAAGCAGGCCATGGAGGGCTTCGTCCATAACCTGAACACCATGCACTCCCGTGCCGGCGCTCAGACTCCCTTCTCCTCCATCAACTACGGCACCGACGTGACCCCCGAGGGCCGCATGGTCATCCGCAACATTTTGCTTGCCCTGGACGCCGGCCTGGGCCACGGCGAGACCTGCATCTTCCCCATCCATATCTTCAAGGTCAAGGAAGGCGTTAACTACAACGAGACCGATCCTAACTACGACCTGTTCCGGCTGAGCATGCGGGTGTCCGCCAAGCGCCTGTTCCCCAACTACACCTTCCTGGACTCCCCCTTCAACCTGCAGTACTACGTCCCCGGCCGTCCCGAAACGGAAGTGGCTACCATGGGCTGCCGTACCCGTGTCATGGGTAACGTGTATGATCCCAGCCGGGAGATCGCTTACTCCCGGGGCAACCTGTCCTTCACTTCCATCAACCTCCCCCGTCTGGCCATTGAGTCCCAGGGCGACGAGAAGGCCTTCTACGAAAAGCTGCAGGCCATGCTGGAGCTGGTAGCCCAGCAGATGCTGGATCGCTTTGAGATCCAGGCCAACAAGCGCATCTACAACTATCCCTTCCTCATGGGCCAGGGCATTTGGCTGGATTCCGACCATCTGTCCATGCACGATGACCTGCGGGAAGTGCTGAAGCACGGCACCCTGTCCATCGGCTTCATTGGCCTGGCCGAGACCCTGACCGCCCTGTACGGTCAGAACCACGGTCAGAGCGAGGACATTCAGAAGATGGGCCTGGAGATCATCGGCTACATGCGGGATTACTGCAACCGCAAGTCCCAGGAGCTGAAGATGAACTTCTCCCTGCTGGCAACCCCCGCCGAAGGCCTCTCCGGCCGCTTCATCCGTATGGACCAGAAGCGTTACGGAAAGCTCTCCGGTATCACCGACCGGGAGTATTACACCAACGCCTTCCACATTCGCGTGTGGCATCCCATCTCCGTCTACGACAAGATCCGTCTGGAAGCACCCTACCATGCCGTGTGCAA
>JAZREG010000092.1:0-13430 GCA_045660725.1 Faecousia sp. | reverse complement strand
TGATTACGAGATCGTTTTTATCGACGATGGCAGTAAGGATGCCACTTTGCACAATCTGCGGAAGCTCTATGCCGAGAAGAAGTGCCCCGTAACCGTGGTGTCCTTCTCCCGAAACTTCGGCAAGGAAGCCGGTATTTACGCCGGCCTGCAGCACGCCAAGGGTGACTATATCGCCGTGATCGATGCCGATCTGCAGCAGCGGCCGGAGATCGTTCGGGATATGGTGCAGATCCTGGAAACACAGCCGGAATATGACATGGTGGCGGCCTATCAGGATCGCCGCGGTGAAGGAAAGGTGCTGTCCTTCTTCAAGAAGAGTTTTTATTCCGTGATCAATCGGATGTCGGATGTGCAGCTGCAGCGGGATGCCAGCGATTTCCGCACCTTCCGCCGCAGTGTGGCGGAAAGCATCCTGAAGCTGACCGAGTATCATCGCTTCTCCAAGGGTATTTTTGCCTGGGTCGGTTTCAACACCTGCTATATCCCCTACACCGCCTGTGAGCGCCATGCCGGCACCACCAAGTGGAGCTTCACCAAGCTGATGAATTACGCCATTGAGGGCATTATCGGCTTTTCTACCAAGCCTCTGCGGCTGGCAACCTATCTGGGTTCTCTGACGGCTGTGGCTGCGCTCATTTATTTGGTGGTTGTGGTGCTGCAGAAGCTGATCGTGGGCATCGCCATTCCCGGCTATGCGACGACCATTGTTTTGATCCTGCTGCTGGGCGGCATGCAGCTGCTGTGCATCGGCATCATCGGCGAGTATATCGGTAAGATCTTTGAGCAGAGCAAGGATCGTCCCATCTATTTGGCAAAGGAAGTTATTTCCAATCAGGATCAGTAAAATGATAACCGCAGCACCACACAGTGCTGCGGTTTTTTCTTTATTGGCGTACCCTGGCGGCGTTTCGGTACTCGGTAGGGCTTACCTGGGTGTGGCGCTTGAAGGCGATGCCGAAGCTGTGCAGTGAAGAAAAGGACAGGTATTCGGCGATCTCCATTACCGTCATGCTGCTGGTTTCCAGAAGCTCCGTGGCCATCTGCATTTTCTTGCGCATCAGGTATTCCTTCACGGTCATATTCATTTTGTCCCGGAAGGCGTGGCAGAGGTAATATTCGCTGTAGGAGATGGCCTGGGCCACCTGCTTTGCCTGGGTCAGGGACGGGAACTCCTTGTCCATGTATTTCAGGGCGCGGTATACGGCGATGTTGGACGCGGAGGTATTGAGCCGGCTGAGCTTATGCAAGGAAGAACCACTGAGCATCCGGTACAGCTGGATCAGCATTTGGCAGAAATAGAAATGCACCATAGCGTTGCTTTCCGTGTCCCGGATCTGAAATTCGTCGATGAGCTGTGAGAAGATGTTTTTCAGATTGCCTTCGTCCCGGATGAGGAAATCCTTGCGCTCCTGTACTGCCTCCAGGAAACAGCTGATCTCGCTGTAATTCCTGTCCGACAGGAATCCAATACAGCAGTACCGAAAATTCTCCCCAAGGTCAGCAGCAATCCGGTGATACTCTCCCCTGCGGATATAATGGATCTGTCCGGCGGACATTTCATAGGTTTTGTCACCGGACAAAACCGTGGCTCTGCCGGAGATGGCGTAGGTGATCTCGTCGCACCGCTGCAGATGGGTGGCGATTTCCGATTCCTGGACAATGGCCAATTCCGCAACCTGCAGGATATCCCCTGCCGGGATCCGCAGTTCGCCTCTGCGCAGGTTCGCTTCGTAGAAAAAGAGCTTACTTTGGTCGTTCATGCCCTCACCTCCCCTGTATCCTATCACAGTTGTCACGTGTTTGCAACATACCACCGCAATATTTTGACAGTATTGGAACAAACTGTACTATTCCCCATCGCCTGCAATTTTGCTATACTCAAATCACAGGAAAAAACCTGAAACAACTGAGGAGGATCATATTATGAAAATCGGTATCATCGGCTGTGGCACCATCGCCCATAGCGCGCACATTCCTTCCTACATGGCAAACCCTAAGGCGCAGATCAAGTATTTCTGCGATATTATCCCCGAGCGTGCGGAAGATGCGGTGAAAAAGTATGGCTGTGGCATTGCGGTTACGGATTATAAGGAAGTCCTGGCTGACCCCGAGGTGACTGCTGTTTCTGTCTGCACTCCGAACCTGATGCACAGCGTGATTGCCATTGCGGCTTTGGAAGCCGGCAAGCATGTCTTGTGTGAGAAGCCTGCTGCCAGAATCTATGAAGAGGCGCTGGCTATGCAGGAAGCCCAGAAGCGTACCGGAAAGATCCTGAACATCGGCGTGGTGAATCGTTTCAATACCAATGTCAACAAGCTCAAGGAAATGATCGACAACGGCGATTTCGGCGAAGTTTACTACGTTTACGTCAGCTTCCGCGCCCATCGTAGCATTCCCGGCCTGGGTGGCGCCTTCACTACCAAGGCCATTGCCGGCGGCGGCGCGCTTATCGACTGGGGTGTTCACTTCCTGGATATCGTTATGTACTGCTGCGGTGATCCCAAAGCAAAGACGGTTTCCGCTGAGACCTTCAGCAAACTGGGCAACCCCATTTGTGACTATGTTTACAAGGACAGCTGGGCACATGAACCTATCCACGATGGCATTTACGACGTGGAAGAAGGCGTTACCGGTATCGTGCGTACCGAAGGCCCTGTGATCAATGTCAACGGCGCATGGGCCCAGAACATTGGCGAGCGTGAGATGTTTATCGACTTCATCGGCACCAAGGGTGGCGCGCGCCTGCAGTACGGCAAGGACTTCACCTTCTATTCCACCAAGAACGGCATGCTGACATCCACCACCTTTGTCAATAAATCTGCGCCCATGTTCCAGGCGGAAATCGATGGATTCATTGATTGCATTGAAACCGGAAAGAAGCTGCCCTCCAACATTGACTACAACATTCTCACCAGCCAAATGATGGATGCCATCTATCGTTCCGCTGAGCTGCACGAAGAGGTCAAGCTGTAATGAAAATCGGTTTTATTGATTACTACCTGGATGAATGGCACGCCAACAATTATCCGGAGCTGATCAAGAAGGCCTCCGGTGGCGCACATGAGGTGGTTTGTGCCTATGCCCATGTGGAACCTCCTGCTCAAATGAGCCTGCGCAGCAATGCCCAGTGGTCTGCTGACTACGGCATTCCCCTGGTGGATACCATTGAAGAAGTGATTGCCCAAAGTGATTGCCTCATCGTCCTTTCCCCTGACAATCCGGAAATGCACGAGTTGCTGTGCGAGCTTCCCTTGGCATCCGGCAAGCGTACTTACATCGATAAGACCTTCGCGCCTGACAAGGCAACTGCAGAGCGGATCTTTGCCAACGCGGAAAAGCACAACACGCCCTGCTTCTCCTCTTCTGCCCTGCGGTTCGCTTCCGAACTGGATGAGATCGACACCTCCGAGATCTGCAAGATCTATTCCGAAGGACCCGGCACCCTGGAGATCTATTCCATCCATCAGATCGAACCCGTCGTGCGGCTGATGAATGCCCGTGCTACACGGGTCATGTTTCTGGGCACGCAGCAGCATCCTTCCTACATGGTGCAGTTTGCGGACGGCCGGCTGGTGCAGATGCACCACCGCTCCGGTTCCTTCCGCATCACCACCGTGGATGAAAAGAACAAGGGCAAAATTTATGAGATCAAGTCCAGCTTCTTTGATCTGTTTGTGGAGGCCATGATCCGCTTCTTTGAGACCGGTGAGGCGCCGGTGACCCATGACCAGACCATTGATGTGATTGCCATCCGTGCCGCTGCGGTAGAGGGTGCCAAGACCCCCTTCCAATGGATCGACCTGTAAGGAGGTAAATAATGTATCAGTTTCCCATCGGAGTTATGCTGGAATCTTTCCGGCTGCCTACAGACCAGGCCATCAAGCAGGCCGCTGCCATTGGCGCCCGGGGCATTCAGATGTATGCAACCAAGGGCGAGCATGCCCCGGAAAACATGACCGCTCAGATGCGCCGGGATCTGCTGAACCAGCTAAAGGACAACAGCCTGGTGTTCTCCGCTCTCTGCGGTGACCTGGGCAAGGGCTTTGGTAAGGCAGAGCTGAATCCCCAGCTCATTGAAAAATCCAAGCGCATTTTGGATCTAGCCAAGGATCTGGAGTGCGATATTGTCACCACCCATGTGGGCGTTGTTCCCGGGGATCCCACGCATCCGCGCTATGCCATTATGCAGGATGCCTGCGGTGCGCTGGCAGAATATGCCGATTCCCTGGAGGCGCACTTTGCTATCGAAACCGGTCCCGAGACCTCTGCGGTACTGAAAACCTTCCTGGATGGCCTGGGTTCCCGGGGCGTAGCTGTCAACCTGGATCCTGCCAATCTTGTCATGGTTACCGGTGATGATCCTGTTCAGGCGGTATATACCCTGAAGGATTACATCGTTCACACCCATGCCAAAGATGGTGTGAAGTTGCTTGACCGGGATCCGGAGATCATTTACCACGTTCGGGATATCGAGGATGTGATCCTGGAGGGCAAGGCCTTTGAGGAAGTGCCTTTGGGACAGGGTGGAGTTCCCTTCCCTGCTTATTTGGCAGCGTTGGAAGCTGTTGGCTTCCGGGGCTACCTGACCATCGAGCGTGAGGTGGGCGCTGATCCTGTCAAGGACATTGCGCTGGCTGCCAGCTTCTTAAGAGGTCTGATGGAATAAAAAAGACTGCTGCAAGGAAAAATCCTTGCAGCAGTTTTTTGTTAGCGGTTATTCTTGTTTTCCTTCTCGGCCTTCTTGACAGCCTTAGCTTTTGCCTTGGCTTCAGCGGCCTTCTTCTTCTCTTCAGCGACACGGGCGTCAGCGGTGTCGTTGGTGGAGATGCCCCACTTGGCCATCTCAATGCGGACCTGATCAGCGCCGGTCTCCAGGACGAACTTGTCTTCCTTCACGCTGACGACGGTGCCGATAATGCCGCCGATGGTGGTGACCTTATCGCCGACTTTCACGTTGGAACGCATGTTCTCGGCTTCCTTCTTGCGCTTGCTCTCGGGACGGATCAGCACAAAGTAGAAGATACCGAACATGATCAGCAGAATGGGCAGCATGGTCAGCAGGCTTTCGCCGCCGGTGGGCTGCTGTACTGCGTCTTCAAGAAAAAGTAACATAGTAAATGACTCCTTTAAAGTAATGATCTAGGATATTATAGCATTGTATTCGTAAAAAGCAAGGAAAATTTAGATTCTCTGGCTCAATTTTACAGAATATTCATTTCTGAAGGCTTCGAAGGTTCCCTGATCCAGGGCTTCCCGAATCTTTTCCATGAGCTTATTGTAGAAATACAGGTTGTGCATTACGCTAAGGCGCAGTGCCAGCGTTTCTTCCGCGACGAACAGGTGCCGGATGTAAGCCTTGCTGTATCTGCGGCAGACAGGGCAATCGCACTTGGGATCGATGGGAGATTCGTCCAGCATATACTTGGCGTTTTTCAGGTTGATGGCGCCATCCCAGGTAAACAGACGGGCATGACGGGCGTTCCGGGCAGGCATGACGCAGTCAAAGAAGTCCACGCCCCGGTAAACCGCTTCGATAATATTCGTAGGAGTACCCACGCCCATGAGGTAGCGGGTCTTGTCCTTGGGCATATGGGGTTCCACTGCCTCGATGATGTCGTACATCTCCTCTGCGGTCTCGCCCACAGCCAGGCCGCCAATGGCATAGCCGGGCAGATCCATGTCCGCGATCCGCTTCATGTGGTCTGCGCGGATATCTGCGTAGGTGCCGCCCTGGTTGATGCCCCAGAGCATCTGCTGGGGGTTGACCGTATCCGGCAGAGCATTGAGTCGAGCGTTTTCTGCCTTGCACCGCTCCAGCCACCGGGTGGTGCGGGCGACAGAATCCTCCACATACTTCCGGGGGGCGGGGTTTTCAATGCACTCGTCAAAAGCCATGCAGATGTCAGAACCCAGGTTAGACTGGATCTGCATGCTCTCCTCAGGACCCATAAAGATCTTGCGGCCATCGATATGGGAGGAGAAGTATACACCTTCCTCCTTGATCTTTCGCAGACCGGCCAGGGAGAACACCTGGAATCCGCCGGAGTCGGTGAGCATGGGGCCGTCCCAGGTCATGAATTTGTGCAGGCCGCCCATCTGCCGCACCACTTTATCGGTAGGACGCAGAAGCAGATGGTAGGTGTTGGACAGCTCCACCTGGCAGCCGATATTCTTCAGATCCTCGGCGCTGAGGCCACCCTTGATGGCACCCTGGGTGCCAACATTCATAAATACGGGGGTCTGTACCGTGCCGTGGGCGCAGGTAAACTCGCCCCGGCGGGCTTTGCCTTCAGTTTTCTTTAATTCAAACATTCTCGTTACCTCGTAATGTATTTGTCCAGGAACTGACGGATGGTGGTCTGATACAGCTGCGTCTGCTTGTACATGCCGTTGCCGTGATTGCAGCCGGGTAGAATGACGATCTGGGTTTCCATAGGATTGCGCTGGCGGATGGTTCGGAAGTCTTCCTCGCAATCTTCGTTGCTGCCGGCGCTGAGCAGCAGCGGATATCTGCCATTTTTGATATTGTCCAGCCGCTGATAGTCCCGGGCATCCACGTCGAATTCCTTCTTGTACCGGGCGTACATTTCCCGGGAAACAGCTTCCCCATCCTTCTTGAAAAGGTGTTTCGGATAGCCCTCCATAAGCCACCAAAGGCTGGTGCTGGGGGCGTCCACTACCATGGCTTTCACATTTGGCACATCGCAGCAGGCAAGATCCAATGCAATGCCGCCGCCCATGCTCAGGCCATGGATCACGATGCTGCCAGACCGGTGCAGGGCGTTGATTCTGCCTGCCCAGCCCTGGATGTCCATTGCTTCCAGAGCGCCAAAGCAGATATATTTTCCCTCACTGGGGCCGTGGGCCCGCAGATACGGGATCAGTACATTATAGCCCATGCTCCGGTAAAAGAGCGCTGGGTATGCGGATTCCCGTTCCGCGTGGCTGGTATAGCCGTGGATCCAAATCATGGTCTTGGTGCTGCTTTCGCAGGGATAGTAGAGTGCCTTGAGGCTCAGACCGTCATGGCTTACCATCTGCCAAGGCTCATGGGGCAGCTTCCGGATTTCGGCCAGGGAACGATGCACCGTTGAAATGGTATCGTACCAGGAATCCTCCGGGCCGACCATCTTGTAGGCTTTGCTGATGTCGGGGCGTTTGAACAGCCGGTGAAACAGGCACGCTGCCTTCCATTTTGCAAACATAATCCTACCCTCTTATCCAATGAACATGGCATCACCGAAGCTAAAGAAGCGATAGCGTTCCTTGACGGCTTCGTTGTATGCGTTCAGAACATTCTCCCGGCCGGCAAAAGCGGAAACCAGCATCACCAGGGTGCTTTCCGGCAGGTGGAAGTTGGTGATCAGGGCATCCATAGCCCTGAAGGTGTAGCCGGGATAGATGAAGATCTCCGTCCACTTGGAGCCTGCGGTGAAGGTACCGTCATCGCCTACCAGGCTTTCCAGGGTGCGGCAGGAGGTGGTTCCCACGCAGACTACACGCCCGCCCTGGGCTTTGGTCTCGTTAAGGATCCGGGCGGTTTCGTCGCCCATCATACAAAGCTCGCTGTGCATGTGATGCTCTAAGATATTGTCCGCCTTCACAGGACGGAAGGTGCCAAGGCCCACATGCAGGGTTACAAAAGCGGTTTTTACGCCCTTTTCCCGGGCTTTTTCCAGCAGTTCCTTGGTCCAATGCAGGCCGGCGGTGGGAGCCGCCGCGGAGCCCACTTCCCTGCTGTACACGGTCTGATACCGCTCCTGGTCTGCCAGTTCTGCCTTGATATAGGGCGGCAGGGGCATCTTGCCCAGGCGCTCCAGGACCTCCAGGAAGATGCCCTCGTAGTGGAACTGTACCACACGATTGCCGTCATCCTTTACTTCCACTACCGTTGCCTGCAACTCGCCGTTGCCGAAGATCACACAGCTTCCCACCTGCATCTTCCGACCGGGCTTGCAGAGGCATTCCCACTGCTTGTTGCCCAAATCCCGCAGGAGCAATACTTCCACAGCGCCGCCGGTGGGCCGATGACCCAAAAGCCGCGCGGGCAACACCCGGGAGTCGTTCATCACCAGGCAATCGCCGGGGTTCAGGTAATCCAAAATGTCATAGAAGTGCTTGTGGGACACTTCTCCGGTCACTTTATTCAATACACAAAGACGGGAGGTATCTCGCTGCTGCAGAGGGGTCTGGGCAATGAGTTCTTCCGGCAGATCATACCAAAAATCATGGGTTTTCATGGATCTATCCTCCATTTTTCCTTAAAACCTAATTAGTATAGCGCATTTTTCCTTTTTTTGCAACAGGGAAAGTAGGTTCCCCAAAACATTCCCCTGATCATATACTGGGGCGGAGGGATGCGTAGTGAAAAATGTACTCTTTACCGGCGTTTGCACCGCAATGGTAACGCCGTTTTTGGATGGCAAGATCAATTATCCCATGATGGAGCAGCTGCTCCTGCGGCAATTTGCCGCCGGGATCACCACGGTCGTCATCGCCGGCACCACCGGGGAAGCGGCGACATTGACAGATGAAGAAAAACTGGCGCTGTTTGCCAGGTGCAAGGCCTATGTAGGCCAATCCATGCAGATCATTGCGGGAACCGGCTCCAATGCTACAGAACACACAGTGTATCTGAGCAAGGAAGCGGAAAAGCTGGGTGTAGACGGTCTTTTAGTTGTTAGCCCCTACTATAACAAAGCCTCCAGGGATGGTCTGATCGCCCACTATAAGGCGGTTGCGGAGGCGGTGTCGTTACCCGTAATCCTTTACAATGTCCCGTCCCGCACCGGCGTGGACATTCCTGTAGAGGTCTACCGAAGCCTCTGTCGGATTCCGAATATCGCCGGTGTAAAAGAGGCAACTACCAGCATCAGTAAGATCCTGCGCCTGCGGGAAACCTGTGGCGACCGGCTGCCGATTTGGGCGGGCAATGATGATATGGCAACGGCGGTGACGGCCCTTGGCGGGAAAGGTGTGATCTCTGTTGCTTCCAATGTCGTCCCGGAATGGATGGATTCTATGGTGGCCGCTGCCCTGGATGGAGATTATGATACTGCCTCTGCCCTGCAGATCCATCTGCAGCCCTTGTGCGATTTTCTGTTTAGCGAGGTCAATCCCATCCCTGTAAAAGCAGCCCTGCGGCGCATCGGATTGGATTGCGGAGGGTGCAGATTGCCCCTTACAGCCATGCAAGAAGCGCAGATGACGGAATTTGAGAAAATTTTTTCAGGAATCGATGAAAAAGTTCACGGAATGTTTATAAAATAAGAAAAAGAATGGTATATAATTTACGATGGAATAATACGAAGGAATGAGAATCAGCATGGAAAAATTGAGCGTTACAAAACCCTTTACAATATTGGTGGCAGTGATCATGATCCTGGTGCTGGGCGTAGTGTCCCTTACCGGCATGACTACGGATCTGCTTCCCAATATGAGTCTGCCCTACCTCATCGTGGTCACCACCTACCCCGGCGCAAGTCCGGAACGGGTGGAGAGTGATGTGGTAAAACCCATCGAAAGCGCTCTGGGTACAGTCAGCGGCGTGAAAAATGTCATGTCGACCTGTGCCGAGAACTACGGCCTCGTGCAGCTGGAGTTCCAGGAAGGCACGGATATGGATTCTACCATGGTCAAGGTCTCCGGCGCCCTGCAGGAACTGGACGGTTCCCTGCCGGAGCTGTGCAGTACTCCCTCGATCATTGAGCTGAGCATGGATATGATGGCCACCATGTATGTGTCCGTCAGCCGGGACGGCTATGATGTGTATGAGCTGTCCGGTTTTGTCAAGAGTACCGTGCAGCCCTTCATCGAGCGGCAGAACGGCGTTGCCAATGTGACCACCATCGGCCTTGTGCAGCAGTCTGTGCAGGTGGAGCTGGATGGCAAGAAGATCGATAAGCTCAACGAAAAGATCCTGGAAACCATCAGTAACGCTATGGCCACCGCCAAGGAAGAACTTGACAAGGCTGAGGCCGAAGTGACCAAGGGCAAGGAAGAACTGGAAAAGGCCCAAAGCACCTTCGGTGAAATGATGGCCGGCACCCTGTTTGACCAACTGGAGTCCTCCCTGAACGCGTCCACCGGCGATCTTGCCAAGCAGGTAAAGGATCTGCTGGAGCAGGTGCGGCAGCTGCGTTATGAGATCAACGAAGGCGAGACCGGCAAGGCCCTGGATACTTTGATCCTGGAGCTGGATAACATCGATCAGATCCTCAAGGCAGGTTCCCTGTCTGTGGAGGATGTGCTCAGTGTTGCCGGCAGCCTGCGTTCTGTGCTGAATCAATTGGATTTCCTGATGAAGCAGCTGGAGGCGGAGATGGAGCTGCCTGAAACGCTCCCTGAACCGGATCCATCCGGTGATGTTTCTGATCTTCGGGAGCAGGTGGATGAGATTTACACCTCCATCAGCGAGCTTTCCAAGCTGATCGACTCCATTCCTTCTGTTCTTGCGGGCCTGGAAAGTGCCTATGCGGGCCTGACCCAGGCACAGTTGGAAGCTGCGGTTGGCTTTGCCACCGCCAGCACCCAGCTTTCCAATGCGGAGACCCAGCTGGCCGCAGCCAAGAAGCAGTACGAGGATGCCAAGGAAACGGCTCTGGGCAGCGCAAACCTGGATCAGCTGCTGAATGTCAATACCCTTTCCCAGCTGATTTACGCCCAAAACTTTTCCATGCCTGCCGGCTACATCGACGATGCCGATGACAACAGCTGGCTTTTGAAGATTGGTGAAGAATTCGACACCGTGGATCAGTTGGCAGATACGCTGCTGGTGAAGATGGATGCCATCGGCGAAGTGCGGCTGAAAGATGTGGCTACGGTGCAGATCATCGACAACGCCGGAGACAGCTACTCCCGCTTCAACGGCGAGCAAGCGGTGATCCTGAGCATTTTTAAAGACAGCGTCACCGGTACCAATGAGACCGCAGAAAACTGCCTGAACGCCTTCAAGGAGCTGGAGGATCGCTATACCGGCTTCCATGCAGCCACCCTGATGAATCAGGGCAGCTATATCACGATCATTATCAACTCGATCCTTTCCAGCATGATCACCGGCGCTGTGCTGGCAATCATCATCCTTGCGCTGTTTTTGAAGGATGTGAAGCCCACCATCGTGGTTGCGGTGAGCATTCCCCTGTCTGTGCTGACCGCCCTTGTGCTGATGTACTTTACCAATATCTCCCTGAATATGATGACCCTTTCCGGTCTTTCTCTGGGCGTGGGTATGCTGGTAGATAACTCCGTTGTTGTGATTGAGAACATTTACCGTCTGCGCAGCCGTGGTGTCAGCGCTCCCCGGGCAGCAGTGCAGGGCGCCAAGCAGGTGGCCGGTGCTATTATCGCCTCTACCCTGACGACGGTTTGCGTGTTCCTGCCCATGGTCTTTACCACCGGCATGGTGCGGGAGCTGCTCCTGCCCCTGGGCCTGTCCATCGGTTACTGCCTGATGGCGTCCCTGGTGGTGGCATTGACGGTGGTTCCGGCTTCTGCCTCTACCCTGCTCAGAAACAGCAAACCCAAGTCCCATCCCTGGTTTGATAAGTTCCTGGATCTTTACGAGAAGGTACTGGCCTGGTGCCTGAAGTTCAAGGCAGTACCTCTGGGTGCTTCTGTTGCACTGCTGGGCTTCTGCGTTTGGATGGTGCTGAATATGGGCATCGTGCTGCTGCCGGAAATGACCGGCAACCAGATTCAGGTCAATGTATCCACCCCCGCAGGTCTGTCCCGGGAGGAATCCTATGCCGAGGCAGACAAGGTGATCGAAGCCTTGCTGACCATTGACGGCGTGGACGAAGTGGGTGTTATGGACAGCAGCTCCGCATCCAACATGATGGGCGGCATGCTGGGACAAAGCGGTGGTGGCAGCTACGGCAACTATGTGTTCTACATCGCCCTGCCGGAGGGTACCTCCTCCAGCGAGGTGGAACGGATCACAGAGCAGATCAATCAGGTCGGTAAAACGCTCTCCAGTACCGTTGGCGCGGCTGCCGGCGGCGTGGATGACCTGACAGCCATGCTGGGCAGCGGCCTTTCCGTGAAGATTTACGGTGATGATCTGGATACCCTGGAGACCTTGGCAAATGAGATCTCCCAGCTGGTGCAGCAAGTGGAAGGCTATACGAAAATTTCCACCAGCTTCAGCGGTGGCGAGCCCACCATTCAGCTGGTCATTGATAAGGATAAGGCCATGGAAAAGGGCCTTACGGTGGCACAAATCTATATGGCGGTGTCGGAACGAATGAACACCACCTCCAGTTCTACCTCTGTAACCCTGCAGGGCGTGAATATGTCCGTCACCGTGGAGAATAACAACGATCCCCTGACCCTGGAAAATCTGCTGGAGATCGAATTTGAGACCACTACCATGGATGCTTCCGGTAATACCGTCAAGGGTACCTGCAAGCTATCGGATTTTGCTACCATTCAGGAAACTACCTCTGTGGGCTCCATCGGTCGTGAGAATCTCAGCCGTTACGGCACTGTTTCTGCCAGCGTTGCCCAGGGCTATAATGCCACTCTGCTGTCCCGTCAGCTGGAGGATCTGCTGGATGCATACAAGGAAAGCGGTGCGGTTCCTTACGGTTATAGTGTTGAGGTAGAGGGCGAAAGCACCGTGGTCAATGATATGGTCGAGCAGATGGTTCTGCTGATTGCCCTGGGTTGCGTCTTTATCTACCTTGTTATGGTCGCTCAGTTCCAGAGCCTCATGTCCCCCTTCATCGTTCTGTTTACGGTTCCCCTGGCCTTCACCGGCGGTATGCTGGGCCTGCTCATTGCCGGCCAGCAGCTGAGTTTGCTGTCTATGATGGGCTTTGCTCTGCTGATGGGCACCATTGTCAATAACGGTATCGTGTTCGTGGACTATACCAACCAGCTGCGTCTGGGCGGCATGGATCGCCAGGCGGCCCTGATCGCCACCGGCCGCACCCGTATGCGTCCCATTCTTATGACGGCATTGACCACGATCCTTGCCATGTTCCAGCTGATCTTCAGCGATGACATGGCCGGTCAGCTGGGTGGCGGCATGGCCATTGTTGTTGTGGGCGGCATGCTGTACGCCACATTGATGACCCTGCTCATCGTGCCTGTGATCTATGATATTATGTTCAAGCGCAAGCCCCATGTGGTAGATGTGGGCGGCGATAACCTGGATGATGTCCCTGACGATGCCGCGGAATTCATCGCGGAGGCCCTGGCAAAGCAGGAAGCTCTTGCCCAGGCCCAGGAAGCGGAGAATGCAGCTTCTGAAGAAGCACCTCAGGAATAAAAGAAAGCCCCCGGAATTTTTGAACTGCCCCAGTTTGTACGGACAGCACAAAAAAGCCCCTATGTAGGAAATATTAAGTTTTAAGCGGAGTGGCGCAGCGTTAGCGGCGCCACTCCTGTTTTTGTCTGGATCCGCTCATGGTTGTAGAAATGAATATATC
>JAZREG010000091.1:0-2843 GCA_045660725.1 Faecousia sp. | reverse complement strand
TTTCCTGGCGGCCTTTGTGGCACTGGTCGTCACCGCCGTTGTGCTGCTGCCCCTGCTGCGCCTGCTGAAGAAGAAATAAATTGGGGTTTATGGAGCTGTTTGGTAGAGCGCAAAAGGCTCCCTTGTGTAAAGGGAGCTGTGAAAAATCGGATGCAAATCCGATTTTTGACTGAGGGATTGTTGTAACTTTGACAAACCCTCCGGTCAAAATCGAAGATTTTGACCACCTCCCCTTACACAGGGGAGGCTCGCGCTACGCGCTCCTAACAGCTCGCTAAACTGAAATTTGAAAAGGAACCGAAAGGAGCATATCCTATGCCCGAAGAATTGCTTACTTCCCAGGGGGAAGCGCTGCTGCAGGATCCCTGGCAGATTCCCTGGACCGTATACCCCCGCCCCCAAATGAAGCGGGACTCTTACCTGAATCTCAACGGCTTTTGGGAATTTACCGCCGGGAAGCTGTACGCCGACCGCTTCCGGGTCCCCTTCTGTCCGGAAAGCCGTCTGTCCAATATCGCCACCCATTTTCCTGAGGGAACGCCCCTTTCCTACCGCCGCAGCTTCGTGCTGCCGGAGGGCTTCCATAAGGGCCGGGTGCTGCTGCACATCGGTGCCGCCGACCAGATCGCGGAGGTCACGGTCAACGGTCATAAAATCGGCCGCCATGAAGGCGGTTACGAAGCCTTCTGCTTCGATATTACCGATGCGCTGACCGATCCTGCGGTAGAGCTTTTTAATATTTTGAACATCACCTGCTGGGATGACCTGCGGGATCAGACCTTCCCCTACGGCAAGCAGGTGCGCAAACGGGGCGGCATGTGGTATACCCCGGTCAGCGGCATTTGGCAGACCGTGTGGCTGGAAAGCGTCCCGGAGACCTATATTCAGAAGGTGAAGGTGGAAAACCGGGGCTACAGCGTGAAAATTTCCGTTACCCCCGCCCTGGAGGGTACTGTCACCGTGCCGGAGCTGGGCGTATTCCCCCTGGAAAACGGCGTCGTGACCATCACCCCGGAGGCGCCTAAGCTGTGGAGTCCGGAAAGTCCTTATCTGTATGATTTCACGGTGGAATGTGGTCAGGACCGGGTGGAAAGCTATTTTGCCATCCGCTGCCTGGAAATCAAGGAAGTGGCGGGCTTCAAGCGGCTGTGCCTCAACGGAAAGCCCTATTTCTTCCACGGCCTGCTGGATCAGGGCTACTGGCCCGACGGTCTGCTCACACCCCCGGCACCGGAATGCTATGCCGAGGACATCCTGGCCATGAAAAACCTGGGCTTTAACACCCTGCGCAAGCATATTAAGGTAGAGCCGGAGGAATTCTACTACCAGTGCGACAAGCTGGGCATGGTGGTGTTCCAGGACATGGTCAATAACGGCCCTTACTCCTTCTTCCGGGATACGGCGCTGCCTACCCTGGGAGTGCAAAAGCTGGACGACCGGAATCTGCACCGGGACAAAGCCACCCGCAAGCGCTTTTTGGATGCCATGGCTGCCACGGTGGAGCAGCTGGGCAGCCACCCCTGCATCTGCTACTGGACGATTTTTAATGAGGGTTGGGGTCAGTTCGACAGCGACCATGTGTACGAAGCCTTCAAAAAGCTGGACGACACCCGGTTCATCGACACCACCTCCGGCTGGTTCCGGCGGAAAAAGACCGATGTGGACAGCCGCCATGTGTATTTTAAGCCGGTGAAGCTTCGGGCGGGGGACAAGCCCCTGGTGCTGTCGGAATTCGGCGGCTATTCCTACAAGCCCGAGGGCCATGTGTTCAATACCGAGCAGACCTACGGCTACGGTAAATTTGAAAATGAGAAGGAATTTGCCGACGCGGTGGAAAAGCTGTACCTGACGGAGGTGCTGCCGGCCTGGCATAAGGGTCTGTGCGCCGCCATCTATACCCAGGTCTCCGACATCGAGGACGAGACCAACGGTTTCCTTACCTATGACCGGAAGGTGTGCAAGGTGGACGCCCAAAGGATGCAGACCATTGGGGAGATTTTTAAGTAAGCGATGTAAGGGAGGGGCATTGCCCCTCCCTTTACCTATCGACGATGCACATACAAAAAACCAACGGGATCGGCGGAGTCATGACTCCGCCCTACGAAAAAACGCAAACTCCGTGCAGGGGAGGGTGGTGTTCCGCGCAGCGAATCAAAATCAAAATGATTGCCGGTGGCAATCATACCATAATTCAAGTGCCCCTCCCTTATGGTTTTCTTTCCAGCAGTTTTTCCGCTTTCCGGTACAGCCACAGGCCCAATAGGCTCACGGGCATCCACAGCAGGGAATAACCCAGGCAGATTTGGCCAAGATAATTGCAGGGCATCCGGCGGTAGTCCCACACCCGGTATTGGCGATTCACCAAAAGTCCCGTGAGCAGCTCCAGGCCGGTGACGATGCCGGAAAACAGCACCGTAAGCAGCGCCAGGGGACACCGGCGCAATTTCTTGCCCAATGTGCCGATGAGCAGGAAACAGCTGCCGCCCAGCAGGAACATACTGCCGTGGCTGCGGCCCCGCCAAAGAAGTTCCAGCAGGGTATAAACGCCCCCGCCCAGGAAAAACAGGGCGCATTTTTGTAAAAAAATCATATTTTTCCCTCCCTAGCATCAGGATGCCCAAAAAAGAATGATTTTTTACTTGACAAACGGGAACAAGGCGTATATAATGACAAAGCTGATTTTCAGCATGACCAATGGCGGCGTAACTCAGTTGGTAGAGTACCCGGTTCATACCCGGTCTGTCACCTGTTCAAGTCAGGTCGCCGCTACCAGGCCCGTTGGTCAAGCGGTTAAGACACCGCCCTTTCACGCCGGTAACATGGGTTCGATTCCCGTACGGGTC
>JAZREG010000090.1:0-21886 GCA_045660725.1 Faecousia sp. | reverse complement strand
GACTTCAGCAGGCACTCTTCCAAAGTGGAGCCGATGCCCATGACCTCGCCGGTGGCCTTCATCTGGGTGCCCAGCTTGTTGGTGGCGGAGGCGAACTTGTCGAAGGGGAACCGGGGCAGCTTGGCGATGACGTAGTCCAGCGCAGGCTCAAAAGCGGCGTTGGTATTGGCAATCTTGATCTCATCCAGGGTCATACCCACAGCGATCTTGGCGGTGACCCGGGCGATGGGATAGCCGGAGGCCTTGGAGGCCAGGGCGGAGGAGCGGGACACTCTGGGGTTGACCTCGATGAGGTAGTATTCGGAGGAGTTGGGATTCAGGGCAAACTGGACATTGCAGCCGCTTTCGATTTTCAGCTCCTTAATGAGCTTGTTGGCGGAGGCGTCCACCATCGCTTCGTCTTCCTTGCTCAATGTCATGATGGGAGCCACCACCAGGCTGTCGCCGGTGTGGACGCCCACGGGGTCGATATTTTCCATGCCGCAGATGGTGATGGCGTGATCCTCACCGTCGCGCATGACTTCGAATTCAATTTCCTTGTAGCCTTTGACGGACTTCTCAATCAGCACCTGATGGACAGGGGAGAGGTTAAAGGCGTTGATGCCTACCTCCACCAGCTCTTCCTCGCTGTAAGCGAAGCCGCCGCCGGTGCCGCCCAGAGTGAAGGCGGGACGCAGAACAACGGGGTAACCGATCCGGGCAGCAGCTTCCTTGGCCTGCTCCAGGTCGTAGGTGATCTCGGAGGGGATGACAGGCTCGCCGATGGACTGGCACAGCTCCTTGAACAGCTCACGGTCCTCAGCGCGCTCGATGGAGGCGGAAGAAGTACCCAGCAGCTCCACACGGCACTCCTTCAGAATGCCCTTCTTCTCCAGCTGCATGGCCAGGTTCAGGCCGGTCTGACCGCCGATGCCGGGAACGATGGCGTCGGGACGCTCGTAGCGGATGATTTTGGGCACATATTCCAGGGTCAGAGGCTCCATATAGACCTTGTCGGCGATGGTGGTATCGGTCATGATGGTAGCGGGGTTGGAGTTGACCAGTACCACCTCGTAGCCCTCTTCCTTCAGGGCCAGGCAGGCCTGGGTACCGGCGTAGTCAAATTCGGCAGCCTGGCCGATGACGATGGGGCCGGAGCCGATGATCATAATTTTCCTCAAATCAGTACGCTTTGCCATAATTGATCCTCCATATCTATTCTATATACCATTATTTCCGTACTTTTTCCAGCCAAACCAGCTTGCCGTTGCTTACCGTGGCCAGGCACTTGCCCCAGGCGCGCCAACCGGCAAACGGGGTGGACTTACCCATGGACTGGAACTGCTCAGGCTCGATGAAGTAGGTCTGGCGCAGATCCCAGATGGAAAAATCGCAGGTCAGGGGAATGTTGAATCGCTTGCGGGGGTTGTAGACCAGCAGCTCCAGCAGCTTGTCCATGGTGATCACATTTTCCTTCACCAGGTAAGTGTACAGCAGGGGGAAGGCAGTCTCGATGCCCACGATACCGAAGGCGCTGCCGTCCAGGCCACGGCCCTTTTCTTCCTCGCTGTGGGGGGCGTGATCGGTGGCGATCATGTCAATGGTGCCGTCCTTGATACCCTCAATAAGGGCCTCCCGGTCCTCCGGGCTGCGCAGGGGCGGATTCATCTTGTACCGGCCGTCCTCCTGAAGGAAGCTGTCGTCCATCAGCAGGTAGTGGGGGGCGGTTTCGCAGGTGACATTCAGGCCTTCCTTCTTGGCCTTGCGGATCAGTTCCACACTCTCCTTGGTGGAGATGTGGCACACATGGTAGGCGCAGCCGGTTTCTTTTACCAGCGCCAGATCCCGCTGGATGGGGCCCCATTCGCTTTCGGAGCAGATACCCCGATGGCTGTTGGCCCGGGCGTATTCGCCGTCGTGGATATAGCCGCCGTTGAGCAGGGAGTTGTCCTCGCAGTGGGCGACGATGATCTTCTTCAGCTGCTTGGCCTTGAGCATGGCAGATTTCATCAGCTCCTTGCTCTGTACGCCCTTGCCGTCATCGGAAAAGGCGATGACCTGGGGTGCCATGAGCTTCATTTCGGAAAGCTCTTCGCCCTTTTGTCCCATAGTGATGGCACCGTAGGGGTAGATACTGATCATGCCGTCCTGACGGATCAGATCCAGCTGCTGCTTCAGGTGCAACTTGGTGTCCGGCACCGGATCCAGGTTGGGCATGGTGCAAACGGCGGTATAGCCGCCCCGGGCTGCTGCCAGAGAACCGGTGAGGATGGTCTCTTTATAAGAAAAACCCGGCTCACGAAAATGCACATGCACATCGCAAAAGCCGGGAAGGACAGCATATTCCGGAGAATTGAAAGCACAAAGATCAACGGAAGAAAGCCGGTCCATAATAGAAACACGGACTCCGTTGGGACAAGCGTTGGTGAGGATATTGGTGTTTTCCTTCTGCATTGCCATGGTGTTCTCCTCTCGTAAATGAACGCGTAGTTACTCAATTTATCGCATGGTATTATAGCATAAAAACGCATATGGTGTCAACAGAAAACCATGGAAAAAAGTCGCCGGAAAAACCGGCGACTTTTGTGCAATTGGGCGTTAGAGTTCCTCGCTGATCGCAAGCAACAGGATACCGATGATCACGACGGCAATAAAGGCATAGGTCTTCCAGGAGAGCTTCTCTTTCAGGAAGATACGGGAAAGCAGCAGGGAAACCACGCAGACAGAGGACAGGATGGGGGCGGCAACAGCGTCCACACCGCCCAGGGCGTACACATAAGTGAACTGACCTGCAGTTTCAAATACAGCGGCAAGGATCTTGTCTTTATGCTGAGTGACAGGGCCAAACTTGACCTTCTTAGCCTTCAGGAAGATGAACAGGCCCAGGGCAAACAGCGCAAAGGTCAGCTCATAGCTGGTGTTGGCCACGGCCTCGATGGTCTCCTCGGTCACGCCCACAAAGGGAGCGTTTGCGATATCCTCCACCAGGAAGAAAGCGTCGTCGAAGAAAGTACCGAAGGCATCCAGCAGGGCATACACAAAGGGCATGCAGAAGGCTGCCACAGCGAGCTTCTTGCCGTAGATCTTTTTACGGGGGGTATCGCCCTTGTTTTCCAGATAGCTGACGCCCACAACGCCAACCGCGATCACGCAAACGGCGACCCAGGTCAGCCAGTGGAACTCGTCACCCATAAACAAAGCAAACAGCAGGACGCAAATGACACCGGCGGTGTTCTCAATGGGGTCAGAGATGGATTCCTCCAGGAAACGCATGCCAAAATAGGAGAACGCCATGGAGATGATGTAGAACAGAGAAACAGGCAGATAGATCAGCAGGTTGATGGGGTTGTAGTGGATATCCTGGGTCAGCAGGGTGTAAATTGCATGCAGACCCATCACAACACCGACCCAAACGCAGATCTTCAGGTGGGAATACTTTTCATTGGGCTGCGCGCCCTTTTTGTAGAACAGTTCCGCGGCACCCCAAAGCAGTGCGGTGCCAATAGCAAACCATAACCAAGACATAATGCATACCTCTCTTTTTTATAAGTTTACAAGACCTGCATTCACCATTTCCTGCAGGCTCATCAGGATGCCCAGCTTGGCGTGAGACCAGGTCAGGCCACCCTGAAAATAGACGGCGTAGGGGGGACGGATGGGGCCGTCGGCGGACAGCTCCATGGTGCTGCCCTGGACGAAAGCGCCGGCAGCCATGATCACCTGGCTGCCGTAGCCGGGCATATCACCGGGGATGGGGGTGGCGAAGCTGTCCACGGGAGCGGCAGCCTGGATGCCCTTGCAGAAGGCGATCATACCCTTCTCGCTGCCCAGCTCTACCGCCTGGATGATATCGTGGCGGCTCTCGGTAGCATCGGGAACACAGCGGAAGCCCAAAGGCTCATACAGATTGGCAGCGAAGATCGCGCCCTTTTCCGCGCTGGCGGTGACGGTGGGGGACAGGAAGAAGCCCTGATACATCTGGGTCATCAGACCGAAGTTGGCGCCCACCTCCTGGCCCAGGCCGGGAGCGGACAGCCGGTAGGCGCACCGGTCGATGCAGGCCTTGGTGCCGGCAATATAGCCGCCGGAGGAGGCCAGGCCGCCGCCGGGGTTCTTAATCAGGGAACCGACGATCATATCGGCGCCTACATCGGAAGGTTCAATGGTCTCCACAAATTCGCCGTAGCAGTTGTCCACCATGATGACCACATCGGGCTTGATGCCCTTACAGAAGGCGATCAACTCGCCAATCTGGCTGACGGAGAAGGTGGGGCGGGTGGCATAGCCCTTGGAGCGCTGGATGGTGATGAGCTTGGTCTTTTCGTTGATGGCCTCACGGATGCCATCCCAATCGAATGCACCGCCCTCCAAAAGGTCCACCTGCCGGTAGGATACACCGTATTCTGCAAGGGAGCAGGGGGAGGGGCGAATGCCGATGACCTCCTGCAGCGTGTCATAGGGCAGGCCCACAGGACTCAGCAGCTCATCGCCGGGGAGCAGGTTGGCGCTGAGGGCCACCGTCAGAGCGTGTGTGCCACAGGTGATGTGGGGACGGACCAGGGCGGCTTCTGTGTGGAACACATCCGCATAGACCTGCTCCAGCTTGTCACGGCCTTCGTCATTGTAGCCATAGCCGGTGGAGGAGGCGAAGCAGGTGGCGGACACCCGGTTCTTCCGGAAGGCAGCCAGCACCTTTGCCTGGTTGTATTCAGCGATCTCGTCGATGATCTCGAACCGCTCCCGGAGCCGGGCAAGAGCTTGCTGACCGTATTCATATACAGCGGGAGATACTCCCATCTGTGCATACATTTCCAGTGTTTCTTTCATGTTTTATCCTCGTTTTCTACGGAATGGATGATCTGCGCGGCAAGATCGTGAAGGGTTTCCGGTTTGGTCACAATGAGTCCGGTCTCGCTTTTGCCCAAAATCAGCAGGGTGTCTCCAGGCTCAATGTGGAAGAACTCCCGGGCTTCCTTGGGAATCACGATCTGTCCACGGTCGCCGACCTTGGCGGTGCCGAAAACCTGTTGGGCGGTTTTCTTGCCAAGAATGTGTTTGCCTCCGGCCATGGGGATCTCCTTTCATACTTTTCATACTTTTCACACGGCAACAGTATAATGAAATCCGCCCCGGTTGTCAAGCCCGGGGCGGGAAAAAACAGGAAAATGATAGGGAAAAGAGGATCATTCCGTCAGGATCTTTCGTGCCTTGTCGTACTTTTCCTGCCAGCGGTCCAGGGTTTCCTGGGGGATTCCGCTGCCGACACAGCGGCTCTGATCGGAGTTGTGGGCAAGGTCGGCCAGCTTGACCTTTCTGGCGATGGGATGGGCCTTGATCCGGCGGACATAGGCGTAGTATTCTTCGCCATCGTCGTGGGTCAGCAGACGCAGCACCGCAATGACCTCCGGGGGGAATTCCTTCTCCAGCTCCTCCATGGTGATGGCGGTGTCCTCCACCACATCATGCAGCAGGGCGGCACAGCAGGAAACCTCATCATCCATCGTCTGTGCCAGAGCAATGGGGTGGAAGATGTAGGGGATGCCGCACTTGTCCACTTGTCCGTGGTGGGCGGCATAGGCAATGCGCATTGCCTTGTTGGTCAGTTCTGTGTAGAGCATCAGTCTCTTCTCCTTCTGTTGCCGCCAAAGAGCAGTACCAGCCGCAGCAGCTGAGCCAGGGCAACGGCTGTGGCGGCGACGTAGGTCATGGCAGCGGCGGTGAGGGTCTTCCGTGCGCCCCGCTGTTCTTCTTCGGTGAGCAGATTTCCTGTGGAAATGGCTTCCATAGCCCGGCGGCTGGCGTTAAATTCCACCGGGAGCGTTACCAGCTGGAACACCAGGGAAAGACCGAAACAGGCGATGCCCAGGTACACAAAGGTGAAAGAAATGTTCTCAGCAGCGGCCAGCAGTAATCCAATGAGGATCAGGGGCATGGCCAGCTTGGAGCCGATATTGGTGATGGGGATGATGGCTGCCCGCAGCTTGATGGGGCCGTAGTTTTGGGCGTACTGCACCGCATGGCCGGCTTCATGGCAGGCAACACCGATGGCGGCGGTGGAGGTGGCGTCATAGACATTGTCGGACAGGCGGATCACATTGGCCTTGGGATCGAAATGGTCCGTCAGGTTACCGGCGACCCGCTCGATCCGCACACCGCTGACGCCGTTGGCGCTGAGAACCCGCTGGGCAGCCTGAGCGCCGGTGATCCGTCGGGCAGAGAACTGGCTGGCATACTTTTTGAAGGTGGAGTTGACATTGCTGCTTGCCCACAGGGACAGCAGGATGCAGGGCAGGACCAGTACCAGATAGGTCCAGTCGAAGCCGTAGAAATAGGGCATAAGGTTACCTCCTTACAGGGATTCGGGTTCCATGGCGCTATGCAGCGCAGTCGTGATGGCACCCCGGAAAATGGGGAAGGCCTGGTCATGCAGGGCCTGCAGGATCCCGGCAGAATGGCTGACAGGCATATCCCCGGATTTGGAAAGATCCAGGTCGAAAACGAACTTCAGCTCCGGTTCTTCTTTTCCACCCCGGCGCACCCGTCCGGGGCCGGCGTGGATCTTGGCACGGCAGCCGGCGGCGATGGCCAGCTCCGCATCTATCGTGCAGCGGTTGATGCCGGCTTCCTCCAGGTCCGGCTCTGCAAGAATGCCCAAATAGCGCTGTGCGATCAGTTCCCGGAAGGGCGTACCCTCCAGGTCCAGATCCTGCCGGGAGAAGAAATTCAGATACCGCAGGCCGATGCGCTGGAAAAAGGCGGGCTGATATAGTTTTATGAAGGCGGCCAGAGGTTTATCCAACATTTTGGCGAAATGCTCCCAATCGGTGTAGCGGCTGCAGGTAAGGGACAGGAAATTGTCGGTCATATTGACCCGCCAAACGCCATCCTGGCTGGTAAACTGGTAATTGCGGATGGGTTCTGCCGGGGCAGCGGGGAGGTTGACTGCTGCTCTGGGCCGCTCGTCAATAACGGAAAACCGGGGGAATTCCTGGCGAATGGCCTCCTGGAAGGGAGCAGGCACCGTGGTGCCGATGGTCAGGATCCGGGGGAACCGAAGCTGGCAGATCACTTCACCCAGCTGATTTTTTCGGTAAATGCACCGTGGTTGATGTGAAAACATAGTGTATCCTCACAGATTTTGATAAGGTTATGATACAGCATTTCCGGTGAAAAGGCAAGCTTAGCCCGCAAGATATTCCTGCAGGTAGGCAAGGACCTTTTTCTTGTCCGCCGACCACAGGGGGGCCACCAGGTCCTTCTTTGCCCCGTCGCCGGTGATCCGGTGGACCACAACTTCCGGGGGGACTTCTTCCAGGCACAGCTTCAGGGCGGCGGCGTATTCCTCCAGGGTCATGCAAGAAAATTCTCCCCGGAGGTATTGGTCTTCCAGTCGGGTGCCCCGCAGCACATGCAGCAGGTGGAATTTGACCCCATCGCTGCCGGCCCGGCAGACCGCCCGGGTAGTCTGCCGCATCATTTCCGGGGTTTCTCCCGGCAGGCCCAGGATGATGTGGGTCACCACTTCAATGCCGGCAGCTTTGAGCCGCCGTACGGCATCGAAATATACTTCTGTGGAATAGCCCCTGCCAAAGGCTAGGGCGGTTTTGTCATGGATGGTCTGCAGACCCAGCTCTACGCATACCGGCTTTTCCCGGTTCAGCCGCTGCAGCAGCGCAACCACATCCTCCCCCAGGCAATCCGGCCGGGTGCCAATGGCAAGACCGACAATTTCATCCGGCGCCATGGCCTGACGGTATAGCCGCTCAAGTACCTCCACGGGAGCATAGGTGTTTGTAAAGGATTGGAAATAGGCGAGATATTTGCCGCCTTTATTCTTAAACTCTACCCGCTTTTTCGCCTGCTCCAGCTGCTGTGGGATGCTGCAGCCACCCTCGGCAAAGTCACCGCCGCCTGCGGCAGAGCAGAAGCTGCAGCCTTCTGTCCCCAGCGTTCCGTCCCGGTTGGGGCAGGTGAAGCCGGCGTCGATGGCAAGCTTGTATACCTTGCAGCCGAATTTCCGCCGGTAATGTTGGGATAGGGTGGTGTACATAGGTGTTCTCCCTTGTTTTGGAATCTTTTCTGTATTATAATAAGAAAAACAGAATGTGACAATCTTTTTTCCGTATTTGGTGAGTAAAATCCGTTGCTTCTGCGTGAAAGTGGTGAAGAGGTGATTCAAATGGGCGAAATCGGTGCAAGTAGCTACCGCCGTTTTCTGCAGGGAGACCAGGATGCCCTGGAAGAACTGATCCGTACCTACTCCGATGAACTGGTGCGTTATGCCTTTACATATGTTCGCAGCGCAGATGTGGCGGAGGAACTGGTGACGGATGTGTTTGCGGCACTCTTTATGAAACGCAAGGTGCTGGGTAGGGAAGAACTGCTTCGTGCCTACCTATACAAAATGACCCGTTCCCGGGCCATCGACCGATTGCGCCGTTTCCGCCGGGAGACGCCCCTGGAGGATGTGGAGCAGGTGCTGTGCGGCGAGGACCTGGAGACCGTGTACCTGCGCCGGTTCCGGGACGAGAAGCTCCGACAGTGCATGGATGCTCTGCCGGGCCAGTACCGGGAGGTGCTGCAGCTGCTTTGGTTTCATGGGTTAAGCATGGAACAGGCCGGTCGGGTTCTGGGAAAGACCGTCAAGCAGATCTACAATCTCCATGCCCGTGGCAAGATCGCCTTGAAAACCTTACTGGAAAAGGAGGGTATTACCCGTGAAGACTTATGATGAGCGGACAAGTGATGTCCTGAATAAAATCACAGTACAAAAGAAGCAGCGGCGTTTCCGCACCGGTGTGGCGGTGGTTTCTTTGGTTGCGCTTTTGATTGTGCTGTTTGTCCCGATTGATTTTTCCGCGTTTCGTACCTGGCAATACCGCAATAGCCCCTATTATGACCTGATCTGCAAGCTGGATGCGGCCACCCGGCAGGAGCCTCGCTCCCTGTTTGATGCCCTGAATCTGTTGGACAGAGAAGTGGCAAAGGGAGATGTTGTCCCGGATGCACCCAATATGGCCCCTGGCGTTGCGGATCCGGATAGCGGTGCCGTGGAGAATTTGGGCCAGTATGTGGAGACCACCGACAATCAGGTGGCCGGTGTCATTGAAGGCGACCTCATTAAGCGCACCGACGAGCATATTTTCTACCTGGGAAGACAGAGCCTTACCGCCTATTGCATCCGGGGAGAAACCTCTTACCAGGTAGGAGAATTTAAGATCGAAGGCTTCCCGGATAAAGCAAATGAGAACGGCAGGGTATATTGGTACGATACCTACTACCGGCAGATGTTTCTTTCTGAGGATGGCACCACCATCACCCTGCTCCTCTCCGGTTATGGCGATCTGCTGTCGGGGCGGAAAGAGAATTTTCTGCTGCTGTTGAATCTGGATGTGACCGATCCTGCAAATATCCGGGAAGTCAGCCGATTCTATCTGAGTGGCAGCCATAGCGACTCCCGCCTGGTGGGCGGGATGCTCATGGTGTTTTCCGATACCTATATTACCCGCAATGATATGGATTGGGCAGACCCCACATCCTTTGTTCCCCAGTATGGGCAGCCGGGAGATATGAAATGCATCGCCCCTGATGGGATACTGGCGGCCGAAGAATTACCGGTACTGAGCTATACCACAGTGACCCTGCTGGATCAGAAGACCCTGGAAATGAAAGACACCGCGGCCTTCCTGTCTTACTCCAGCGCACTGTATGTGTCCGATGACACGATCTTCGCCACCCACGGCTATACTGAGGATCGCAGTACCGCCGCGCAGATCCACACAGTATCCATGACGGAGATCGCAGCCATGTCCTACAAGGGCGGCAAGCTGGAGCTATTGGGCGGCGTCCATGTGGAAGGCTCTGTGAAGGATCAGTACAGCTTGGATGAAAAGGACGGTATCCTGCGCATTGTCACCGCTACCCTGGAGCGCAAGGCCCAGTACGGCGACGATGGCCGTACCAGCCAGCTGCTGCCTCAGCAGCGGATCCGCAACGCAAATCTCTACTGTATCGACCTTTCTGATTGGTCTGTAGTGGGCAAGGTGGAGGCCTTTGCCCCGGAGGGGGAGACGGTGGAATCCGTTCGGTTCCACGGGGACAACGCCTATGTCTGCACCGCCCAAGTGGTGGAGCTGACAGACCCGGTGTACTTCTTCGACCTGTCTGACCCCCAAAACATCACCTGGAAGGATACCGGTACCATTGATGGCTATTCCAGTTCCCTGGTGAATTTTGAAAACGGCAATTTGCTGGGCATCGGCTACGGACAGGAGCGGGGGCTGAAGGTCGAAATGTACCGGGAAACGGAGACCGGCGTGGTGGGTTTTGCAACCTACGAGCAGCCGGAATGGATTATGGCCACCGACTACAAGGCCTATTTTATCGACCGGGAAAATCAGATCATCGGCATTCCGGTGCATCAACACTTTGACGGCACAAACCACTACCTGCTTTTGGGCTTTGACGGTGTGCAGTTCCGGGAGCTGGGCGTATTCCGGATGAGTACCAACGCCGATCTCAATGAAACCCGTGGCCTGGTGATCGATGGCGTGGCGTATCTGTTTGATTCGGGCTTCTATAGAATCAAGCTTTGGTAACAAAAACCGGGGACGAATGTCCCGGGTTTCATATTTTTCGGAAAAACGGGCATCCTTGGAGAAAAGGAGAGGATGCACATGACAGAACGCGGTTACGGAAAACTGATAAAAGAACTTTCTCCCAAGTCGCCCATTTGGCGGGATTGCCTGAAGGCATTTCTCGTCGGTGGACTGATCTGCTGCCTTGGCCAGGCGCTTTTGAATGGCTACAGCGCCCTGGGACTTTCCAAGGAACAGTCGGCAATCGCTGAATGTGTCACTTTGGTGGGGCTGTCCGCATTGCTGACAGGGCTGAGCCTGTATGACAACATCGCCAAGCACGCCGGCGCCGGTACCTTGGTCCCCATCACCGGCTTTGCCAATGCCGTCGCTGCCCCGGCGGTGGAGTTCAAAACGGAAGGTTTCGTCCTCGGCGTCGGCGCAAAGATGTTCACCATCGCCGGCCCGGTGATCGTCTACGGCGTGAGTGCCAGCGTGCTTTATGGCATGATTTATTGGATAACAACATTATTTTAACGGGCGGCTAATAACCGCCCGTTTACTATGCTTAGTATGGGGGTAGAGAAAATAAAACTTCTTTGATATGCTTTCAATATTCCCTTTTGCAGATCATATCATGTTTATTTGTGTTGGGTTAGAGGTTCCCCATATTTCACAATATAATTGTTAGGGTTGGGGGTGGACAAATACCTGCTGCATTTGATAGAATGCGGTTATTCCGTGGAAAGGAGGAGCCGATATGAAAGAGTATCGTGTTGTTGCATCCATATATAATTATCTGCTTACGCCAGCAGTGGTCGAAAATCCACTGGTTAAAGCACCAGGTCATTCTACATCTGTTCATACGATAAGTTGCAATTCTCTTGAAGAAATACCTGATTTATTCCGTGATGTATGTGGTGATGAATGTGATGAAATGAAAGATCGCATCTATTGGTATGTTGATGCGGGAAATGGTTGGGTACTGACAGATCTATAAATCAAAGCAGCTGCAAGATTGAAACTTGCAGCTGCTCGAATTATTGGCTAACATCAATATATTTTGCTTTGATATTTGCGTCATTATAAAAAGTCGAATAAAACGGCGTCCCATCCGGGAAATACTGTGGATCGGCTGGATAATAATCAAAAG
Organism: Faecousia sp.; assembly: GCA_045660725.1. Lineage (GTDB taxonomy): Bacteria > Bacillota > Clostridia > Oscillospirales > Oscillospiraceae > Faecousia. The sequence continues at coordinate 10,177 of JAZREG010000090.1, read as the reverse complement.
TGCCTACAATAATAATGTGCTTACCTTCTTGGATCGGACCGTTAGGTGGTTCTTCGCAAGTATGCACACGCACTTCTATAAGAGGATGATTTTCAAAATGAACACAGTAAGAGCAATCCCAATCATAGTCATGATCAAAACTGATATCATTCTTGTTGGAAGCAAACAGATATGCAACATCTTCATTATCTAAGTCTAGCGTATACGATGAGATATATGTGCTCAATTTAACGACACGACCACTATACTTCTCTGGGTTTCGTTTTAGATCTTCCAAAGTAACAGTGATGACATTTTTATGTGCCTCTAAATATTGGACGTACGGATGTTCCTCAATGCAAATTGCAGATACTTTCTTTGCTGCGCCTTTGTTGTTATACAGTTCAGCTGCCAACTCAATAGGAATGGCAAGATTTAGATTCTGGCCATCAACAATAGACGCAAAGGTTATGCCGATTACATTGCCGTTATTATCAAACAATGCGCCGCCACTACTGCCGCTGGAGATAGGTGCGGTAAACTGCAACACATCCATGCTTGTATCCATCAATCTACCGCTAAGGACACCGGTAGATACCGTATTTTTGATACCCAAAGGGCTACCGATGGCAACAACTGTTTCGCCCTTTTTGATAACGCTGGAGTCGCCCAGGGTTAGCGGCTGGAGGCCGCTATCCTTGGCAAGCTGCAAAATGGCAATGTCCTGTTCCTTCGAGTAGCACAGGATCTTTGACACTTCGTATGAAATATCCTGATTGGTGGAGATCTTACAAGTATACGCAGAGGTCATCACATGGTAGTTCGTAATGATGGTTTGACTATCAAAAGCTACGAAGCCACTTCCGGTGGCAGCTAACTGTCCATCATAATCATAGCAGAAGAGCGTAACCACGGAAGCATCGGCGTTTTCTATGGCGGAAGTATTCTCTGCAAAAGCCAACGGCCTTGTCGGCGCGGTGGTTTCTTTGGTTGAGAAGTTTCCACTTCCCAAAAAGCCGCTAAGCAGAAGCACAGCGATAACAACCAGGATGCCTGCCGCAAACGCACCTATGATCCAGCCGATTTTTTGCGGTTTCTTGGGTGCAACGATGACCGGTGCTGGTGTGCTTTTGGAATGCGCAACGGGAGGAGTCACTGCCTCTGCTGTTGCGTCCAGCAAAATATCCGAGGACACACCCAGCGCTTTGCTCAAGCGGGACAGTTCTGCCAGGCTCGGTGTGGATTCGTCAGCTTCCCATTCGGCAATTACGCCGGTGGATACGCCTACGAGACCTGCCAGTTCTTTCTGCGATAATCCCTGTGATTCTCTTAAAGATTGGAGCTTATCACCAAAGGTCATTGCATGCACTTCACTTTCTGTTTGTTTTGATACATTATATCGCACAAATCAGCATAGTACAAGTGCTATGAAGGAAAAGAAAGGAGAAAAAGGACCAAACTTCAAGAAATTTAGTCCTAATAGAACACGAATATATGGGTCCTAAGGTGACACAAGTAGAAGGTTTCGTCCTCGGCGTCGGCGCGAAGATGTTCACCATCGCCGGCCCGGTGATCGTCTACGGTGTGTCGGCAAGCGTAGTGTATGGTCTGATTTACTGGATTACAACATTGTTCTAACACAAAAGGCTTGCCAAGGGGCAAGCCTTTTATATTTTAAAAACTCTGTTATTTACAGCATATTGCGTAGGCGTTAGTCCTGTTCGTTGCTTGAATACCCTACAAAAATGGTAAACGCTCGCAAAACCGCATGCTTCCGAAATGGCAGCGATCGTAAACGGTGTGTCACAAAGCATCTGTTTTGCTTTGCGAATTCGGATGTCCAATACATATTGCTTGGGTGTAATGTTATAGTGAACTGAAAATAATTTTCTTAAATATACTTCACTGATACCGCATTGTCTTGCAAGGAAGGTGTTTGAAAGCTCAGGGCTTTGTATATTCTCGGCGATATACTTAATCACGGGAGCAAGGGAATTTTGCTTCTGTGAATTGGCAGAAGATACTTTATCAAGCAATTCATAAAAAGTATGGTATATTTTAAGGTTATTTGCATCCTGTACGAACAAATCCTTAAGTCTTTCAAAATCCTTTATACAAGCTTGAGGGTTTTCTAATGGTAGAACTACGATTTCGTTGCAATGGAAATTTTCACAACTGAAATTTACAACCGGAAAAATTCCCTCTTTGTCGCCGTACAGAGAGTACGATCCACCTTGAGGCAACAAAATGGCGTTGCTTTGATTGGATACGTATCTCTTTTCGTTCATTGTATAGGTGATCTGACCGCTTGTGCAGAGTGATAAACCATAGTAGGGACGATTCTTCATTTGAAAAAATTTTCCCTTTTCCGAATGAACAACAATAGGGGGTTCTATAGCGGTTATAATTATATTATCTAAAATGCTCATTTTTATCACCAAGGTGATTATATCAAATACAGCAAAAAAGGCAATAATTATTCTACTTGTAGTATCAAAAATGTTAAATGCGTATCAGTTTTTCTATTGTTTGGGGCTTTACCAGTTCATATAATATAGAAAAGGAGGATAAAACTATGGATTTTACAGGGAAAGTGGCAATTTCTACAGGCGCAGCCTCGGGTATGAGACTGCTGTTTGCGCAAAACTTTGCGGCTATGGGCAGAAATGCTATGAGCAGGAGCGTGTGATATGAGGAGATTTTTGACTTCGGACAAGCCTATGCTGACGGTGATGCTCCAATGCCAAACTCCGGAGGTGGCCATTGGCCGCATCCGTAATGCATTGCATCTGGGGGCGGATGCTTTCGGCTTGCAGGTGGAGAGTCTGTTTCCGGAGTACCAGACACCGAAAACCTTTCGCAAGATTTTTGAAGAGATGAACGGCAAACCCAGCTATGTCACCAACTATCGCTCAGGACAAAACAAAGGCAAAACAGACGAACAGTTGGCGGAGGGCTTGCTGACTTTGGCAGATTGCGGCGCAACCCTTTGCGATGTACAGGGCGACTTCTTCGCACCGCACCCGCTGCAAATGACCGAAGATCCCGTTGCTATTAAAAAGCAAATGGATTTGATTGATCAGATCCATGAAAAGGGCGCAGAGGTACTGATGTCTGCTCACACCAATTGCTTCTTGCCGGGAGAAAGGGTTCTGGAACTTGCCCGGGAGCAGAAGCGCCGGGGCGCTGATATTATCAAAATCGTCACCGATGCTGCGGATATGCAGGAGCAGCTGGAAAACATGAAGACCATTGATCTGCTGAAGCGGGAGCTGGGCACACCTTTCCTGTTCCTTTGCGGTGGCGAGTGCAGTATCATGCGCCGCATGGGTATCCATTTGGGGTGCAGCATAGCGCTGTGCGTCTATGAGCATGACCACTTGTCCACCCCTGGCCAGCCGTTGCTGCAGGTAATGAAGCAAATTCGGGATCAAATTCAGTTTTAAGGAGAATATGTATGGAATTTCAGAATAAAACGGCCATCGTTACCGGTGCGGCTGTAGGCATCGGCAAAGCTACCTCTATTCAACTGGCAGCCGGTGGTGCCAATGTGGTGATGGTAGACATGAACCCCCAGACTCTTGCTGCTGCAAAGGCAGAGGTGGAAGCCATTACCTCCAATGTGATTACAGTGATCTGTGATGTGACCGAACCGACGGCAGTGGAAAACGCAGTACAGACCGCTGTGGATACCTTTGGCGGCGTGGATATTCTGGTGAACAATGCCGGCATCTGGCGCTGTTGGGCAACTTTTCTGGAGACCAGTGTGGAAGACTGGAAGCGCTTTATGGACATCAATTTGATGGGTATCGTGTACTTCACCAAGGCAGCGCTGCCCCATATGCTGAAAAAGGGCTATGGCCGGATCGTCAATGTGGCCTCTGTAGCCGGTGTCTACGGAAATGCCAATATGGTTCACTATTCTGCCACCAAGGGTGCGGTGATCTCCTTTACAAAAGCACTGGCAAAAGAGGTTACCGGACAAGGCGTAACCGTTAACGCTGTCTCTCCCGGAACGGTAAACAGTTCCAAGAATGGAGATATCGATGCCTCCACGCCCAATGAATCTACATATCTGGGCAGAAGCGGCACCGGTCGGGAAAACGCGGATCTGATCTGCTTCCTAGCCAGCGAAAAATCTTCTTATATTTCCGGTCAAAACATTCTCATCGACGGCTGCCGTAAGTCCATTTAAATAGGAAATGAGGTGTTAATTATGAAAGCAATACTTGTAAATGACGATAGAAGCCTCCGCTGGGACAATGTGCCCGATCCGGTTTTGGGTAGCGATGATTGCTTAGTGAAGATCGAGGCGGCAGCGCTGAACCGGGCCGACCTGATGCAGCGAGCCGGTGACTATCCGCCGCCTCCCGGTTGCCCGGAGTGGATGGGCCTTGAAATCGCGGGCACAATTGTTGAAATTGCCGACGGCGCAAAGAAAAAGTCCGACTGGAAGGTTGGCGATAAGGTCTGCGCCTTGCTTGGTGGCGGTGGCTATGCAGAATACGCCAATATCAAGTATGATATGCTGATGCCGGTTCCCGGAAACTGCACAATGGTGGAAGCGGCAGCTATGCCGGAGGCATTTGCCACAGCGTATCTGAATCTGTTTATAGAGGGCGGCGCAAAGGCCGGCGACACCTTGCTGATCACCGGTGGAAACAGTGGACTTGCCAGTGTGACCATCCGCATGGCCAAGGCCTTCGGACTGCGTGTGATCACCACAGTCCGGGGACCTGCCAAAGCGGAGGCGATTGGCAATCTGGGCGCAGATGTGATTGTGGATACCTCCAAAGAAAGTCTTGCAGCTGTGCTGAAAGCACAGCTGGAGCAAGGCTATGGCGTGGATATTGCCATTGATTGCTTGGGTGGAACGGATATGGGAGAATATCTGCATTACTTAAATAGAGGCGCTCGTTGGATCATGATCGCGGCATTGGTCGGTACAAAAACCGAAATTGACCTTAAAAACATATATGTGAGAAACGTTCGTATTATCGGCTCTACACTTCGTTCAAGAACACCGGAAGTAAAAGCACAAATACTTGCAGACCTTATTAAAAATGTTTGGCCAAAGGTTGAAAGTGGCGAAGTGAAACCGACAATTTACAAGGTTTTGCCGATTGAGGATGCGGAAGCGGCCCATGATATTCTCTATAATGGGCAAAATATAGGTAAGGTTGTACTAACGGTGTGAAATCACTGCGTCCTAAGTTGACACAAGCAGAAGGTTTCGTCCTCGGTATCGGCGCAAAGATGTTCACCATCGCCGGCCCGGTGATCGTGTATGGTGTGCGTGCCGGTGTGGTTTGCGGAGCAGGAAAAATATATGGAAATCTTTGAAACCAACAAACAGATGACGAAATGGCTGCTCAGCAAATGGGATGCGCTGTGTGCGGTGTAAGCGCAGACATTTCTTCACAGCACAATGGGTTGCAGGAGAAAGCAGGCTTGCCAAAGGCAAGCCTGCTTTCTCATTTATGGATGTACATACGGGTCATGTCGGGTTCACCGTCGCCCTGGACCATGCAAAGGAATTCCCAGCCGTAGCGCTCATAGAAGCCGGTATGATCGGTCACGAGATAGGCAGGCGAAATGCCCTTTGCCCGCAGATCTTCCACCGCCATGTTTAGAAGCGACCCGGCAATGCCCTGGCAGCGATGGTTTTCCTCCGTATACACAGCGCAGACGTTGGGGGTCAGATCGGGGCGGTCGTGGAAGTCATTTTCGATCACGCCCAAACCGCCAACGATTTGGTCGCCATCCAGACAAAGATACCAGCCCAGCTCGGTGTTCCCAGCCAGGTATGCTTCCATGCATTCCAGGTAGGCTCCCGTGGGGACACCCCATTTGCTGTGAAACCATTCTGCAGCTGTATTCATAAGCGCGGGGTTTTCTCTTAATGTAATGTAGTGAAATTTTGCCATTGGTACAGCACCATCCTTTGCGGTTTTCTATATACTATCACAGGGTGATGGGGAAGTCTACTCCCGCATATTTTTGCGAAGGATCCTTTTCCAAGACACGGATTTTTATGAAAAATTTTTGCGATTGAAAATATAATGTTTTTGTCGTATATTGTATGCTGTCATCATACTGACTTTGTATAGCTGATGCTTTCCTTAGATTCGAAACAGAGCGAGGAGGCAACCATGAGCTATATAAATGCGGAAGAGATCCTGCCGGAGACACTGATCCGACAAATTCAGGAATATACCGATGGTGTGTATATCTACATACCCAGAAAGCCAGGCACCCGTCATGCGTGGGGGCAGGAAACAGCCTATAAAGCGGAACTGAAGACCCGAAATGACCACATCCGTAAAGATCATGCTGCGGGGCTGGGAATTGCGGCCCTGAGCGGCAAGTATCATCTGTCGGGAAAAAGCATCCGCAGGATTCTGCAGGATTCATAGACTTTGAGCCGGGAGTGATCCCGGCTCATTTCTTATCTGTGTGGCTGGGGAACAGAAAACGCCCGGATGTCTGCTGAGCAGTTTCTTCATTGCAATGTGCCACAGCTTATGCTACAATCATAACGATTTGAAGACCGGAGGTGCTGGTATGATCGGTGAATTGGTGCGTGTGGTGGTGGACAGACCCTTAGGGACCTGCCATCCCAAGCATAAGGATATGCTCTATCCGGTAAATTACGGCTATGTACCCGGGATCATGGCCCCGGATGGGGCGGAACAGGACGCCTATATCCTGGGGGTCAACGAGCCGGTGGCGGAGTTTACGGGGAAGGTCATCGCCGTGATCCACAGATTGGACGATGTGGAGGATAAATGGGTGGTAGCCCCCGAAAATGTTACTTTTACTGAGGAATATATTCGAAAACAAGTGGAATTTCAGGAGCAATACTTTACTTCTGAAATCTATATGCGCGAGGTGTAAGAAATGGTCATTTTGATCGCAGGTGCTTCCCATACCGGCAAGACGCTGCTGGCCCAGCGGCTGCTGGAAAAATATCAGTATCCGTATCTGTCCATCGACCATCTGAAGATGGGTCTGATCCGCAGCAAAAATACGGAACTGACCCCTATGGACGATGACAAGCTGACGGACTACCTTTGGCCCATTGTTCGGGAGATGGTGAAGACCGCCATTGAAAATAAGCAGAACCTTATTGTGGAAGGCTGCTACATTCCCTTTGATTGGCAGAAAGATTTTCTGCCGGAATACAGCCGGGACATTTCCTATGTGTGCCTGATCCAATCGGAAACCTACATAACGAATCATTTTGATAAGATCCGGGATCACGCCTGTGCCATTGAGTCCCGGCTGGACGATTCCGACCTGGATGCCCGGGAACTGATCCGGGAGAACGAGGAAAACCTGCGCAAATGCCGGGAACACGGCTGTCCGTATATCCTTCTGGAGGATACATATGAGATCCCTCTGGAGAAGATCCTGAACCGATAAAAAAGCCGCTTCACCCGTGGGTCAAGCGGCTTGTGTTATTTTTTTATGTACTTGAAATTGCCGTAGGTCTCGTTGATCAGCTCATAGAAAGAGAAGGTGCCGTCATATCTTGCGATGATGTTTTCAAAGTCTTTCAGCTGATGCTTGTTGACCACGCACAGCAGCACCGCTTTTTCTTCCTTGGTGTAAGCACCCACAGCGCTGATTCGGGTGGCGCTGTGCTGCAGGATGGTGGTGATATCCCGGCAGATCTCCTCGGGATGGGTGGTGATGATGGTGAATTTGTAGGCGGTCTTGGAGCCTTTCAGGATCTGATTGCCCACAAAGGTGGAAATAAAGCAGTAGGTGATGCAAAGAGCAACGGGCTTATAATCCACGCTGTTTTCCGCATAGACGAACAGGGAGGTGATGGCTACCACCGTATTGAGCAGGAAGGTGACGATGAAGAAATTGGTACCCGGCTTGACCTTGTTAATGTAGCGGGAAATGATGTCGGTGCCGCCGGTGGAGGCGTTGTTGCGGAAGCAGGTGCCGTATACAAAGCCGCTGATGACACCGGAAAGGATCACGGGATAGATGGTGTCATGGCCCTGGGCGTTGTACTGAATGGATTCCAGGCCGGAATTCTGCAGCAGCAGGAAAGAAAAAGAGTAGACCACGGAAAACAGCAGCGTTTTCACCGCAAATTCCTTCTGCACCAGAAAATACGCAAGGACAGACAGGGGAATATTGATCAGCAGGGACATATAGCTGATGCTGAAACCGGTCTTGTACTGGATCATGGTGGCGATACCGTTGAGACCGGCAGGGGCGAAGTAGTTGGTGACGATGAAAATGTGATAGTTAAACGCCAACAAAACGGCAGAGAGAATGATGTACAGATAAGCAGTGATGTTCTTTGTCTTCATCGGTAGTTACCTCACGAAAGAGCGGTAAAATATGGTGCCTGGCACCTGTAACATCATAATGGATTTTGATAGAATTTGCAAGAGCGTATTGCAAAAGAAAGGTTGGGCGTTTCTTCCATTACAAAATGGCAGTATACAAAATGAAAACCCCATGATATAATCAAGAAAATAAAAAGAGGGGGAGACCTTATGGCGAAAAAATATACCATCGGCATTGACTTTGGCACTCTGTCCGCCCGGGCGGTGGCGTTGGACCTGCAGACCGGCCTGGAGGTGGCAGAGGCGGTGTATCCCTATCCTCACGGGGTCATGGATGTGCAGCTGCCCTGCGGAAAGAAGCTGCCGCCCCAGTACGCTCTTCAGCATCCTCAGGATTACCTGGAGGCACTTGAAAATGTGATACGTGGCGTACTGCAGACCGTCAGCAAGGAGGATATCGGCGCCCTTTGCATCGATTTTACTACCAGCACCGTGCTGCCTGTGGACGAAAAGGGGCAGCCCCTGTGCTTCCGTCCGGAATTTGTGTCGGAACCGCATGCCTATGTGAAGCTGTGGAAGCACCACGGCCCTGTGAAGCAGGCCCTGGAATTTGACCGGGTGGCCAAGGAGCGGGAAGAGGCATGGATGGTCAACTGCGGTGGTACCAGTTCTTCTGAATGGCTGTTCCCCAAGATCCTGGAGACCCTCCAGGAAGCCCCTGCGGTATTTGAAGCGACCGATCGTTTTTACGAAGCTGTGGACTGGCTGAGCCTGGTGCTTACAGGCGAGGAGACACACAATCCTTGCATGGCTGGCCTGAAGGGCTATTGGGATGCTGCCACCGGATACCCCAGCAATGATTTCTTTGTTGCTGTGGATCCCCGGCTGGATGGTATCGTTGGTACCAAGGTTTGCCCTCAGGTGGGCAAGGTGGATTCTCTGGCCGGTCATATCAGCCCGGAGGGCGCAAAGCTTACCGGCCTTTTGGAGGGAACGCCTGTGGCGATGCCCATTGGTGATGCCCATGCGTCCTTGCCGGCGCTGAATGTTTCCAAGGATGCGGAAGCGCTGATGGTGGTCGGTACCTCCGGTGTTTTGATGGTCAATTCTCCCGTCAAGGCCGATGTGCCGGGAATTTGTTCCCTGGTGGACGGCGGCGTGTATCCCGGCGTCTGCACCCTGGAGGCCGGTCAGGCGGGCCTGGGCGATTGCTTTGACTGGTTTGTGAAGAATTGTGTTCCCGGCCGGTATGAGGAAGAGGCCAAGGAGGCGGGGATCAGCATCCACACGCTGCTGCAGCAGAAGGCCGCTGTGCAGCGTCCCGGCGAGAGCCGGCTGATTGCCCTGGACTGGCTCAACGGTAACCGCAGTATCCTGAAAAATGACGGCCTTTCCGGTCTGATCCTGGGTCTGAACCTGCAGACGAAGCCCGAGGAGATCTACCGGGCGCTGCTGGAGGCTACCGCCTACGGCCTGCGGGTGATCCTGGATAACTATGAAGCACACGGTGTCCATATCCATAATATCTGCGCTGCCGGCGGCATCGCCATGAAATCTCCCTTCCTGATGCAGATCTATGCGGATGTGCTGAACCGGCCCATCGTGGTGGGCGACAGCGCTCAATCCGGCGCCCGGGGCAGCGCCCTGTATGCCGCGGTGGCGGCAGGGGAGTGCGCAACCATTCAGGAGGCCGCTCAGCGTTATGCCCGGCCCAATAAGGGCAGCTTCGCGCCGATCCCTGAGAATGTGGTGCTGTATGAAAAGCTCTATCAGGAGTACAAGCTGCTCCACGATCACTTCGGCCGTGGCGGCAATGCTGTCATGGATCGGTTGTACGATATCTACAATATGGGTCAATAATGGGGAAGCCGCACCCGACGGGTGCG
>JAZREG010000089.1:0-4218 GCA_045660725.1 Faecousia sp. | reverse complement strand
CGTGGGTCAGACCATGCAGCTCAATCCCCATGGCGACGCTGCCATTTACGAGACCATGGTGCGCCTTGCCCGGGGCAACGAGACTCTGCTGCACCCCTTTGTGGACTCCAAGGGTAACTTCGGTAAGGTCTACTCCCGGGATATGGCCTACGCCGCATCCCGTTACACCGAGGCCAAACTGGACCCCATTTGCCAGGAATTGTTCCGGGATATCGACTCCGATACCGTGGACATGGTGGACAACTACGACGCCACCATGAAAGAACCCAGTCTGCTTCCCACCACCTTCCCCAATGTGCTGGTGTCGGCCAACCAGGGCATCGCCGTGGGTATGGCCTCCAACATTTGCTCCTTCAACCTGAAGGAGGTCTGCGACACCGCCATCGCCCTGATGCAGAATCCGGATCATGATATCCTGGAGACCCTGCCCGGTCCGGATTTCTCCACCGGCGCGGAGCTGCTGTTTGACGAGAACACCACCCGGGAGATCTATCAGACCGGCCGCGGCAGCTTCAAGCTTCGGGCGAAGTGGCACTATGTCAAGGAAGGTAACCTGATCGAGATCACCGAGATCCCCTATACCACCGCTACCGAGGTCATCATGGACAAGGTGGCGGAGCTGATCAAGGTCGGCAAGATCAAGGGGGTCGCCGATATGCGCGACGAGACCGACCTGGGCGGCCTGAAGCTGACCATCGACCTGCGCCGTGGCGTGGAACCGGAAAAGCTGCTGCAGAAGCTCTTCCGGCTGACGCCTCTGCAGGACAGCTTCCCCTGCAACTTCAACATCCTCATCGCCGGTATGCCCCGGGTCATGGGTGTGGGCGAGATCCTGGAAGAGTGGACTGCCTGGCGGACGGATTGCGTCAAGCGGCGGATCTTCTTCCAAATTCAGAAGAAAGAGGATCGGCTGCACCTGCTGAAAGGCTTGGAGCGGATCCTGCTGGATATCGACAAGGCCATTGCCATCATCCGGGAGACGGAACTGGAAAATGAGGTCATTCCCAACCTGATGATCGGCTTCGGCATTGACGAAATTCAGGCAAACTATGTTGCGGAGATTAAATTGCGCAACATCAACAAAGAATATATCCTGAAGCAGACCAAGGCCATCGATCAGCTGGAAAAAGAGATCGCGGACCTGAAGGCCACCCTGAACAGCCACAAGAAGCTGCAGAAGGTGATCATTACCGAGCTGCAGCAGGTGGCGGAGAAGTACGGCAAGCCCCGCAAGACCGAAATCATCTATCATCAGGATGAGATGCTTTTCGAGGAAGAGGAGGAGCAGGTGCCGGATTATCCCGTGACCCTGTTCGTGTCTAAGGAGGGCTATCTGAAGAAGATCACTCAGCAGTCCCTGCGGATGAGCGGCGAGCAGAAGTTCAAGGAGGGCGACAGCCTGGCCTTCAGCGTGGAGACCAGCAATCGGCAGGAGATCCTGGTATTCACCGACCGCTTCCAGTGCTACAAGTCCCGGCTGTCCGATTTTGAGGACGGCAAGGCCTCCCAGCTGGGCGATTATCTGCCCGGCAAACTGGAGATGGAGCAGGGCGAGCAGGTGGTCCAGGTGGTGCTGCCGGGGGATTACAAGGGCTTTGTGCTGTTCTTCTTTGAAAATGGCAAGGCGGCTAAGGTGCCGCTGAGCGCCTATGAGACCAAGACCAACCGGAAAAAGCTTACCGGCGCCTATTCGGACAAGAGTCCTTTGAAGGCGGTAATGGGTTTTGCGGCCGATGAGCAGGTGGTGGTGTACTCCACCGACGGCAGAGCGGCGATCTTCTCTACGGCGCTGTTGCTGCCCAAGACCACCCGTAACACCCAGGGCGTCAGCGTCCTGAGCCTGAAGAAAAAAGCGGCCCTGAGCGGCGCTGCGAAGCTGACGCAGTGCAATATCGTCAACCAGAGCCGCTACCGCAGCAGAAGTATTCCTTCCGCCGGTGCGCTGCTGAAGCCGGAGGACGCCCCGGAACAGCAGATCAGCTTTGAAGTTTGATATTGGAGGTGCCTATGAAAAAGGCATTACAGGCGGCACTTTGGTTTGGTAAGATCATTTTGGGCTGCACCATTTTTGCTGTGGGCTTCGATATGTTCCTGGATCCCAACGATCTCAATGCCGGCGGCATCTCCGGTTTGGCCATGGTGCTGGTGAAGGTGCTGGGCTTTGGCTCTGTGGGTACCGTTACGGTGCTGATGAACCTGCCGCTGTTCGCGTTAGGTGGTCTGAAGATCGGAAAGAAGTTCTTTGTTGGTTCCCTGGTGGGGCTGATCTCTCTTTCCGTGATGCTGGATGTTTTACAGGTGCTGCCCAAGCCTGCGGTGGATCCGTTGCTGGCGGCGCTGTACGGCGGTGTCATCGGTGGCTTTGGCCTGGGCGTGGTGATTTCCACCGGCGCCTCCACCGGCGGTTCGGATATCATCGTGCGGCTACTCAAGCGCAGGTTCCCCAATATGCCCATCGGTACGCTGAATATCCTTTTTGATTTGGGCGTGGCGCTGTTGACGGGTATCGCCTTTGGTGATATGTCCCGGGCGCTGTACTGCGGCGTTTCCACATTTGTCTGCGGACAGGTGGTGGACGCAGTGGTGTACCGGTTCGACTATTCCAAGGTGGCGCTGATCATTTCCAATGAGCATGAAAAGATCGCGAAAACCATCGGACAGGAGCTGGAGAAGGGCGCCACCTTCCTCCACGGCGAGGGCAGCTACAGCGGTGAAGATAAGAAGGTGATCCTCACGGTGGTAAAGCGTCAGCAGCTGGCAGAACTGAAGCGGCTGGTGGTGCAGATCGATCCCAAGGCGTTTATCATCGTGCAGGAGGCGCACCAGGTGCTGGGCGACGGCTTTGCCCGGTATTCCAAGGATGCACTGTAAGGAGGAATGGCTTTGAAAAAGCTGATACCGTTGCTGCTGGCTGTGTGCCTGCTGTTTACCGGCTGCAGCACATGGATGGATGGCTATTACAGCCATGTGACGCCCTTTGAGGGGTCCGCAGATCAGACGGATATCCAAAATACCACGGTGAAGAATTACACCGAATTGACAAAGGCCCTGGCGGCCCTGGCAGAAAGCGGCACCCAGAACGGCATCATTTGGGTGCCGGATTACGACAGGGATGTGCTGGATAAGGATATATCCCGGGCCATTGATGAAGTTAAGGCAAAGAATCCCATCGCTGCATACGCCGTGGAGGAGATCCTCTGCGAGGTGGGAAGCAATACAGGCCGGACGGCCATTGCGGTGAATATCACCTACCTGCACGACAAAGCGGAGATCCTGAAGATTCGGCGGGTGCGCAATATCACCGAGGGCGCGCGGGTCATTTATGAAAAGCTGGCCAGCTGTGATGACAGTGTGGTGCTGCACTTTAACCTTCTGCCGGAGACGGATTTCGTCCAGCTGGTGGAGGACTACGCCGACAATAACCCCCAGCTGGTAATGGAAGTCCCCCAGGTGACCGTGAATATCTACCCTGAAACAGGTCTTTCCCGGGTGGTGGAACTGAAGTTTACTTATGAGAACAGCCGGGATCGGCTGCGTACCATGCAGCGGCTGGTGGGAGATAAGTTTGAGTCCGCGGTGCTGTACGTCAGCGGTGACGGCAGCAAGACGGAGAAATTGGGCCTGATGTACGCCTTCCTGATGGAGCGTCATGACTATCAGATCGAGACCTCCATTACGCCGGCCTACAGCCTGCTGCAGTACGGCAAGGGCGATGCCAAGGCGTTTGCTACGGTATTTGCCGCGCTGTGCCGGGAGGCGGGCCTGGAGGCCCATGTGATCACCGGCACCCGGGGTGGCGAAGCCTGGTACTGGAATTTGGTGTACGATGAAGGTACATGGTACCATGTGGATCTGCTGCGGTGCAGACAGGAAGGCGGCTTCCGGGAGTGGGCAGACGCGGAGATGGAAGGCTATGTCTGGGACTATGCCAACTATCCGGTGAGCGTGCGGCCTCCTGTGGAGCCGACACCCACGGAGACAACGGCTCCGGAAGAAAACGGATAACTTTTTTGAAAAAGGGTATTGACATTTGCGGAATGTGTGGTATAATGCCACTTGTTCCGCGGGTGTAGCTCATCCGGTAGAGCGCCACCTTGCCAAGGTGGAGGTAGCGAGTTCGAGCCTCGTCACCCGCTCCATAAAAAGAAAAAGTCACCGTTAGGTGGCTTTTTCTTTTTATTATCGTAAGATAAGAGGCTCGAAGCATCACCCGCTCCA
>JAZREG010000088.1:0-16201 GCA_045660725.1 Faecousia sp. | reverse complement strand
GACAGGCTGGCGTGCTAACCGACTGCACCACAGGGCCAAATTGTATGGTGGGAACAACAGGGCTCGAACCTGTGACCCCATGCTTGTAAGGCATGTGCTCTCCCAGCTGAGCTATGCTCCCATACCGTTTCGCAAGGTGTTCACCTCAGCGACGGGTATTATTATACACAGGCACACCCTATTTGTCAAGCATTTTTCTTCAATTTTTTCGACAAATTTTCCCTGTGCAAAACCCAGGTCATTCCCACCATGAAGCTGTAAAAATCAAACTTTCTTCAGCAGTTCGCCGATATCTTCCGGAGTGAAGGAATATACCGTATCACAGAACTGACATTCCACCGGGAAGGCGTTTCCTTCCGCCATAATGCCGGCCAGCTCTTCCCTGCCCAGGCTGATCAGCGCGCCTTCCACCCGCTCCCGGGAGCAGTAGCAAAGGTAGCTGACCTCGGTAGTTTCCATGAATACGACACCCAGATCCCCCAGCACCTGGCCCAGGATATCCTCCGGAGTCATGCCTTGCTCCAGCATGGTTGTCACAGCGCCCGCACGGCGGATACCTGCCTCCACCCGGTCGATCACATCGTCCGGAGCGCCGGGCAGCAGCTGGATCAGATAGCCGCCAGCCACCTTCACAGAGGTATCCCGATCCACCAGTACGCCCAGGGCGCAGGCGGTGGGGGTCTGCTCACTTTGAGCAAAGTAAGCGGTTACATCGTCGCCGATCTCGCCGGAGACCAGCTCCACAGAGCCGATATACGGCTCCTTCATCTGCAGGTCACGGATCACCGTCAGGGTGCCGTCCACGCCCACAGTAGCGCCCACATCCAATTTCCCGGGGAATTTCTCTACCAGGGGAACCCGAGGCTCCGTAACGCAGCCACGGACATTGCCGGTGGCGTCAGAAACCACAGTGATGGTACCGATGGGACCGCCGCCCCGGATCTGCAGGGTCATGGAACCGTTTTCCACCTTCTGCATATTGCCCATCATGGCAGCCGCGGTCAGAGAACGGCCCAGGGCTGCGGTGGCGTTGGGAGTGGTCTTATGAATTTCCGCACCCCGGCGGACGATCCCAGTGGAGCGGATGGCGACAACCTTCACAAAGCCATCCATAGTCATTCCACGCACCAAATAATCCTTCATTTTCTCTTACCCTTTCTCGCTTTCAAATAAATGCGCTGTTCTCCTTCTTTGGGGTCTTCCAGTTTCCGGTCGCCGTAAACGGCGATGTGGGTAAAACCGGCTGCCTTCAGGTATCCCACCAGTTGCTGGGCCGAGTAGGCATATTCCCGGTGTTCCTCGTAGCTTCTTTGCCATGTTTCTCCGCTGCGCTGGAAAAGATCCATCGCGTAGGCGCAAATATTGGTTTCCTCGTCAAACTCGCCTCGCCATACGCAGTAGACATCGTCATCCTCATCCAGCCACACCTGGCCATCCATGGCCCGGAGCTTTTCCGGCGTATTCACATCGAAAATAAAGATGCCGCCGGGATTGAGGGCCTTGTACACCCGGCAAATGGCCTGGGCGCAGAGGGCGGGGTCAGTAATATAATCCATGCTGTCCAGGGCGCATACAGCCAGGTCCACGCCTCTGGGAAGCTGCAGCTGCTCCAGCCGCTGACAAACGAACTGCGGCGGATTCTGAAGGTCACAGGTCTTCTCATAGGCCACGGTCAGCATATCCTCCGACATATCCACTGCCGTCACCTGCAGCCCCTGGGCGGCCAGCAGCAGCGCCACAGAGCCGGTTCCACAGGCAAGATCCACCGCCGTACGGGGCTTCAGCCCTTCCTGCCGGAGGATCTGCATATAAAAATCAACAACAGCCTGATAATCCACATCATTGGTCAGCCGGTCATAGCTGACAGCCAGGGCATGATATGCGTCCATGGGTACCTCCCTAAAAAACATCCCGGGCAAAAGCCCGGGATGTAGCCTTGCGAATTCTTAGCGCTTGAAGATGCTGAAGATCTCGTCGATGTCGCCGGTGTCGGCAGCCTTGACACCCAGGTCAGCAACCGCAGCGGCTGCGTCGGGCTTAGCGGCAGCTTCCTTCTTCTGCTCGAAGCCGGTAGCGATAACGGTAACACGGATCTCGTCCTCGAAGTCATCACAGGAAGTAGCGCCGAAGATGATGTTTGCGTCGGGGTTGGCGTTCTCCTGCACGATGCCGGCAGCGGTCTCCACATCATCCAGGGTCAGCTCGGCAGAGCCGGTAACATTGACCAGCACGCCGGTAGCGCCGTTGATGGAGGTCTCCAGCAGGGGGCTGTTGATAGCAGCCATGGCAGCCTGCTCAGCCTTCTCACGGCCGGAACCCACAGCAACACCCATGTGGGCGCGGCCGGCGTCCTTCATGACAGCGGAAACGTCAGCGAAGTCCAGGTTGATGACCACACGGTCAGAGTAACCAACCAGCTCGGAGATGGAGGTAACAGCCATCTTCAGCACATCGTCAGCGATGCCGAATGCGTTAGCGAAGGTGATCTTCTGGTCGGTGACGTACTTCAGACGGTCGTTGGGGATCACGATCAGGGAGTCGACCTTACCGCTCAGTTCCGCAATGCCGGCCTCAGCCTGACGCATACGGTTTGCGCCCTCAAACTTGAAGGGCTTGGTGACGACGCCAACGGTCAGAATGCCAGCCTCATGGGCCAGGTCAGCCACGATGGGTGCAGCGCCGGTGCCGGTGCCGCCGCCCATGCCGGCGGTGATGAAGACCATGTCGGTGCCTTCCAGGATCTTAGCGATCTGTGCGCGGCTCTCCTCAGCGGACTTCTTGCCGATCTCGGGCTTGGAGCCAGCGCCCATGCCGTTGGTGAGCTTCTCACCAATCTGGACCTTGCTCTTACAAACGGACTTATTCAGGTCCTGCTTATCGGTGTTGACGACGATGAAGTCGACGCCCTGAACACCGGACTCGATCATACGGTTAATAACATTGTTGCCAGCGCCGCCAACACCAATAACCTTGATCTTAACAACGCGCTCCTGGAACATTTCAGACATATGCTCTTCCTCCTATGTATCGTTTTGCGGCGGGCAAAGCCCATACCGCTTCAAATTACAATGGTACCTCTATATTCTATCCTTAAATGTCGATTTGGTCAATATTTATTTTTAGGAAATTCGCAATTTTCGGCAAAGAATTTTTAATCAATTCTGCTCCTGATCAAACGACGAGTAGCCAACCTGATTCGGCAGAATTGTAAAAGTAACATCCAAAACACCGGTTTGGTAGCTATCCATAGCATCAATGGTGTATTTCATACAGCTGATCTTGTAGGCCAGCTGTGCGGTATCGCCCAACTTCACCTGATACTGGGATCCATACCACAGCTCCAGGTTGCCCAGGTCCGCCACATTAACATTGGCGGCAGTACCGATGATCCCGTTCAGCTCCAAATACTCCAGGATATCCAGGCCCGTCTTCAGCCGCTGGGCTTCCGTCACGGTAACAGGAATGGGATTCCCCTCTTCATCCGTACCGGCAGGCGCCTTTTCCAGGGCCACCGCCTGCTCGCCGGAGACCGGCTCCTTCAGGGTCACGCCCAGAAGCTGTGTATGCAGGGTGTGGGCGCCGGCAGGAAGCTTTTCCACCACCTTGCCGCCGGAGCTGATAAGCCACCAGCTTTCATCCTCTGCCTTCACAGCATAGGCGACCTGGATCTCCACGATCTCGATGAGCAGCGTATCCGGCAGTTTGATACCAAACCGGGCACGCTCCACATAAGGCAGAGCCCGAATAATCTTTCCGGAGGCGCTGGCCCGGCTGAAGGTCAGCAAATGGTCGCCATCCTCGATCCCGGAGGCCTGAAGAATATCCCAGGCAGTGTACTTATCCACACCGGAGACCTGAACTTTATTAATATCTACCTTAAAAAACACGGAAATACCCAACAAAAGGGCGATCACCACTGCCACAACCGTCAGCAGCCGCAGAACAAATCGATTCCGGTTAAAGGGCTGGGGCGGCAGGTAGACGACCTCCTGTGTGTTCCGGGAGGACTCCTGCTTGGCAGGGGCTGCGGTCTTTCTTGCCGCAGATGCTCTCGAGGTGGCCGGAGCGGCCTTCTTGGGGGCGGGCGCCGGCTTTTTCTTGCCGCTTGTCGCTGCGCTCACGGGTTTACGGCGTTTCTCTTTTGTTTCCATTCGGTTCCTCCTGTCGAGGACACTTTGCCTCTCAGTGCTTTGTCAGTTCTTCCAAAATGTCGCAGATGCGTTCCGCGGAATCCAGGATCACGCTGCCCTTCAAGGCTGCGGACATGGCATTGGCACGCTCCGGGGATGCCAGGATCTGCTGGATCTGTGCCATCAGATGCTCGGGGGTGCAATCCTTTTCCAGCACCACAACGGCGCCACCCTGGCCTTCCAGCACCCGGGCATTCTTTTCCTGATGGTTATCCGTCACATTGGGGGACGGGATCAGGATGCAGGGCGTACCGGAGGCGGCGATCTCATTGCAGCTGGATGCGCCGGCCCGGCTGATGATCACATCTGCCGCTGCCATTACCGTGGGCATATTGTAAATATATTCCCGAATATCCAGCTTTTCATTTTCCAGGTCGATCCCCTGCTGACGAAGCTTTTCCGGCATCCATTCCCAACCGAACTTACCGGTAGCGTGAATGTGGTGGAAGGGATAGCCCGCTTCTTTTTCCAGGGCCAGGAGGCCACACATGGCTTCATTCATCTTTTTGGCGCCGAGGCTACCAAAGGCAGACACCACCACAGGGCCGTCGCCCAGGCCCAGCGCTTCCCTGGCGGCCTTCTTATCGGCGTAGATAAATTCCCGGCGAATGGGCAGACCCACGGTCTGCACCCGCTCCGGATGCTTATAACGGGAAGCACTCTCTGCAAAGCCCACCAGGATCTTATCCACACGGTCCGCAAGAATCCGGGTGGTCAGGCCCGGCATGGCGTTGGCCTCATGGACGCAGGTGGGGATCTTCATAAGTGTACCAGCCATCATTGCCGGGAAACAGGCATAACCGCCGGTACCCATGATCACATCCGGCTGGAACTTGCGGATGATTTTCTTGCATTCCTGCACCGCCTTAACAGTATCGGCCACAGTCTTCACATTCTTCTTGATGGCAGACAGGCTCTTGCCACGGATCATACCGGAGATGGTCAGGCACTCCAGGTCGAAGCCTGCCTTGGGGACCAGCTGTTCCTCCATATGTCCCTTGGCGCCTACAAACAGGATCTTGCTGTCCGGATAGCGCTCCCGGACCATATTGGCAACTGCGATGGCGGGGTTGATGTGTCCGCCGGTACCGCCGCAGGTAAAAATCACATTCATTGGTATTCCTCCTGTTTTTTGATCTCATTTCGGTGTCGGGAAATGCTGAGCAGGATCCCCATCTCTCCCAAATTCACCGCCAGGGCTGTGCCGCCGTAGGAAAAGAACGGCAGCGCAATACCGGTAGAGGGCAGCAAATTGGTCACTACCCCCAAATTCAGCACCGTCTGCACTGCGATCAGGGTAATGAGGCCCGCGGCCAGCACCGTAGAAAACCGGTCCCGCGCCCGCAACGCGATCCAATACCCCCGCAGGATCAGGGCTGCGAACAGGGCGATGATCAAAACCGCACCTACAAGCCCCAGCTCCTCGCATACGATGGCAAAAATATAGTCGTTATACTGAAAGGGCAGGTACAGATATTTCTGCCTGCTCTTTCCAAACCCCAATCCAAACAGCCCACCGGAGCCGATGGCATACAGGGATTGCAGGATCTGATAGCCGGTGTCCCCCGGATCCTGCTCCGGGTGGAGCCATGCGGTGATCCGGTCACCGGCATAGCCCATGAAGCTGACATAGATCACCACAAACACCACAGCCGCTGCCGCGCCTGCCAGGAGCCATTTCCGATCCGTGCCGGCCACATACATCATCACCACAGCTACCATACCCATGAGCATGATGGCGGAAAGATGCTTTTCCAGGGCCAGGGGTACCAAAATCCCCATCAGCGCCAGGCCAAAGCCCACCACGCCATAACGGAACATACCGGCTTTTGGGCCGAAGCCTCTGGTCAATCGGGCAAACAACAGGATCATGGTGAATTTGGCCAGCTCCGAGGGTTGGAATTGGATACCCGCGATACTGATCCAGCGCCGCGCGCCGTTGACCGATTCCCCAAATACCAGCACCGACAGCAAAAGCACAATGCTTCCGCCGTAGAGCCACCAGGCGTATTTGTGCCAAAAGTTTGCCGGGATCCTGCTGAAAAAGCCCATGCAAACCAGGCCTAAGGCAGCGCAAACTGCCTGTTTTTGCAAATATTTTGTCGAAATGGCGTAACCCGTATCGTACATACTTTGGGCGGAGCTTGCTGAGTAAAGCATCACAAGTCCCACTGCCAGCAACCCCAGCACGAGGCACAAAAACGGAATATCCACGCCCTCCCCCGCTCTGTGGCGGCGGTCCTCTTTGGCATACAGAGATCGCTCTGCAGCCATGAGAAGTTCCTCCTATGCTATGTAGTTATCCAATGCGGGAAGCGATGCCAAACCAGGCAATCACGCACATCAGGGCGGATACGGCAGAGAAAACCAGAACGATCTTCACTTCTTTCCAGCCGCACATTTCAAAATGGTGATGGATCGGTGCCATCTTAAACAGCCGCTTACCATGGGTCAGCTTGAAATAACCCACCTGCAGGATCACAGACAGGGTGTCCACGATATACACAAAGCCCACCAGGATCAAAATCAGGGGCATATCCAGGGCAAAGGCCATGGCGCAGACCACACCGCCCAAAAACAGTGAGCCGGTATCGCCCATAAACACCTTGGCAGGATGCCAGTTATAGCAAAGATAGCCCATCAGCCCGCCGATGAGGGATGCCGGCAGGATCGCCAGGTCGTACTTCTTCATGCTTACTGCCGCAGCGGTGAAGAACACCATCACCGGCAGGGTCACGCTGGAGGAAAGGCCGTCCACGCCGTCGGTAATGTTCACCGCGTTGTCACAGCCAACCATCACAAACATAGCAAAGAACACATATACCAGCGGATGCACATAGAAGGTCACATTGAAAAACGGCACATAAATATCACAGCTGAGGGTTCCCTGCTTGTACAGCAGATACACGAACACAGCGGACACCGCCATCTGCAGCAGCGCCTTCTGAAGGGATGTCAGGCCCAAATTCCGCTTATATTTCAGCTTGCAGAAATCGTCCAGGAAGCCCACCAGGCCGAAGCACAGGCTCAGAGCCAGGACATAGAACACCGTATAATCCACCATCACCGTCAGGTTCGCCACCAGGCAGATGATGCTGGCGAGGATAAAGAACAGGCCGCCCATCATGGGGGTGCCGGCTTTGTAATTGTGCCAGGTGGGGCCAACCTCACGAATGGACTGTCCCGCCTTCAGCGCCCACAGCACCGGCAGGATCAGCAAGCCCAACAGACCGGACAGAACGCCGCCTGCCAGGACTGTAATCAGTATTCTCGTCATATTTCTATCCTCCGCTTATGTTTCATCTGCCAGGAATCGTTCCAGGGCGATCTCCATATGCATGCCGTGGCTGCCCTTAAACAGCAGGGTATCCCCTGCCCGGGCGATGCGCTTCAGCTCCTGCACCAAGTGGCCCCGGTTCTCAAAACACGCCGCATTTTCCATGCCACCGGTAACAGCACCACTGTAGACCCGGGAGCTGTTGGGGCCGTAGGCCAGCAGTACATCCGCATTCTCCGCGGCAATGCGGCCGATGCGGTAATGCTCCGCCTGGGTACAGCTGCCCAGCTCCAGCATATCGCCCAGCACGGCGATGCGTCTTCCCTGGCGCTTGCCCAGCACAGCCAAGGCAGCAGCCATGGACTCGGGGCCTGCGTTGTAGCAATCCTTAATGATGGTAAAGCCCTTGGCTTCAAAAATCTCCTGGCGGCCTTCCATATTCTGAAAATGCTCCAGGGCAAACTGAATTTCCTGCGGATCCACACCCAAATGCATACCCACCGCCACAGCGGCCAGGGCATCGGGTACATAGTGCATGCCCTCCATAGGCAGCGCCACCGGGAAGGAAGTTTCTCCACAGGTCACGGTAAAGGCAGCGCAGCCATCCTTTTCCTGTACATCACTAGCCTGAACCCAATGATCGCCGGTACCGAAGTAGCGGATAGGGGTATTTACCAGGCTGGGGGCCTTGGGCAAATACTCATCGTTGCCGTTGAGCAGCAGCAGGCCCTTGTCACCCATTCCCTCGGTGATCTCCAGCTTTGCCCGGAGGATCCCGTCCCGGGAACCCAGATGCTCAATATGCATGGTGCCGATGTTGATGATCACGCCCACATCGGGCTTACCGATCCCGGTCAGATAGGCGATCTCCCGGAAGTGATTCATGCCCATCTCCAGCACCGCCACCTGGGTGCCTTCCTCGATGGACAGCACCGCCATGGGCATGCCGATGTCGTTATTATGGTTGGCAGGGGTCTTGGCTACCCGGTATTTCCGGCCCAGCCCCGCCGCAACCATTTCCTTGGTGGTACTTTTGCCCACAGAGCCGGTGACGCCCACCACCTGCATACCCAGGTTTTGGCGCTCCCCTGCGGCGATCTTGCCCAAGGCGATGCGAACATCCTCTACCACAATGGCAGGGTGATCCCCCACGCAGTGGGTACACAGCACCGCCGCAGCGCCCTTTTCCATAGCCATGGGGATAAAATCATGGCCATCCCGGGCACCCTGCAAAGCCAGGAACAACTGTCCCGGCTGAAGATTTCTGGAATCGTTATTGGCGCCGAAGAATCGTACATCCGCATATTTCGGCTCCACAGTGCCGCCGCACCAGGCAGCAGCCTGCTTCAAGGTGATCCAGCCCATCTGTTTCCCTCGTTTCTTTAGAGATATTGCGCGACCTCTTCCCGTTCGTCCAGGTGGTATTTCACGCCCTTGATCTCCTGATAAGTTTCGTGGCCTTTTCCAGCCAATACTATAATATCATGTTTTTCCGCAATGTCCATAGCATATCGAATCGCTTTTCGCCGGTCTTCGATCACTACATAGTTTATCCGCTCCGGATCAATGCCCTCCAGGATATCGGAAATGATGGCCATGGGTTCTTCGGACCGGGGATTGTCAGAGGTAACCACCGCCAGGTCTGCCAGTTCCACGCCGATGCGACCCATAATGGGCCGCTTAATGGGGTCCCGGTCGCCGCCGCAGCCAAATACCGCGATCAGCCGGCCCTTGCAGTAGCCCTTCACAGAAGACAGCACATTTTCCAGGCCGTCCGGGGTATGGGCATAGTCGATGAGTACCGTGTAGTCCTTTCCGGGGGTGGGAACCACTTCCACTCTGCCTTTGACGCCCTGGGCATCCTTCAGCGCCTGCGCCGCGTTCTCCAGCGAAATCCCCAGCTGCTGGGCGATGCCCAGCACCGTCATGGCATTGTACACCGTGAAGCCGCCGGGAATGGGCAGGGTCACCGGTACAGCTGCGCCCGCATAATGGGCAGTAAAGCGAACACCGTCAGACAGCAGCACCGCATCGGATGCGTACAGCTGCGCCGGCATTTCCGCGGAATACCGCAGCTGGGCCGCGGGAGCCTGGGCGGCAATGCGTTCTGTCCAGGGGCTGTCGCAATTGATCACCGCCTTGTCGCACCGGGCGAAAAGCTCCGCTTTGGCATCGCAGTAGGCTTCCATGGTTTTGTGGAAATCCAAATGATCTTCCGTCAGGTTGGTAAAGGCCGCCACATCAAAGTGAACTCCCGCCACCCGATCCAGGGCAACGGCGTGGGAGGACACCTCCATCACCACATGGGTGCAGCCGGCGTCCCGCATCTGAGCGAACAGCCCCTGAAGTTCAAAGCTTTCCGGGGTGGTGCGCTCCGTAGGGATCACCAGGTCGCCGATGCGGTTTTCCATGGTGCCGATGAGGCCCACCTTGGCGCCCAGGGTCTTTTGCAGCACCTGCTTGAGAAGCAATGTGACGGAAGTCTTTCCGTTGGTACCGGTAACACCGATCATGGTCATTTCCTTAGAAGGATGCCCGTAGAAATTACAGCCCAGCATCGCCAGGGCCAGCCGGTCGGAAGCGACCAGGATATAAGGCACATCCCCTTCCGGCTTCTTTGCGGTGATCACCGCCGCAGCGCCCTTCTCCATTGCCATAGGGATAAAGCGATTTCCATCGGTAGCAAATCCCGCCACCGCCACAAAGAGGCTGCCGGGCTGCACCTTTCTGGAATCGTATGCAATATGGGTGATCTCCTGCTGCAGATCTGCGGTAGCTTCCAGCACCTCAATACCGGCGAGCAAATCCTTCAGTTTCATGACCCAACTCCTTCTTTCTAATCCGTAGTAGCTGTATCTGTAAATGTAAGGGAAAGTATGGTTCCGGCAGGCACCTCCGTCCCAGGGAGAATGTCCTGCATCGAAACCTTGACTGTGGGAAGCAGCTGTGTGTTTCCCACGACCTGAATATATAATCCCAAGGATCCCGCCAGGTCGTTGGCCTGCTGGCGGTTCAGACCCCGAAAATCCGGAACTTTCACCGGCTGCATTTGCGCGCTTTCTCCAAGGTAAACAAGGATCTGGCTGCCGCCGGGAACACTTTGTCCCGGTGCGGGCAGCTGGCTCGTTACCGTCTCTCCGGTGCCGATACACCGGGCGGTAAGCCCCTGCTGCTTCAAAGCCTTCTCCGCTTCTTTTTTGCTCAGGCCGGTCAGATCCTCCAGCAACACCCGGGTCACGGCAGGATCCGTTTCCATTACCGTTTTCTCCACACCCAGGTATGGCAGGATATCCGCCATCACCGCGCCTACCGTAGCCGCTGCCATCACGCCGCCGGAAATATACATCCCGGTAGACCGGGACGGGGTGTCCAGGGCTACCAATACAATATACTCCGGTTTTTCCATTGGCGCAACCCCCACAAATGATACGATTTTATCCAAGGTAGGGTTGCCATTGTCATCTAAAATGTCGATTTTTTCGCTTGTACCCGTCTTTCCCCCTATGGAAAATCCGGAAACCGAGGCATTTTTTGCCGTTCCTTCCGTTACCACGGAGCGCAGAAGCCGACACATAACTTCAGAAGTTTCCTCGCTGATGGTTCTGCGGATCATCGTAGGCTCCTGCTTTAGCAGGGTCTTCCCCTCCGCATCCACCACTTCGGAAACGATGTAAGGCTCCATCAGGCTCCCGCCGTTGACCACCGACGAGATGGCCCGTACCAACTGCAAAGGTGTCAGCTTAAAGGTCTGCCCAAAGGAACCGGAGGTCAGGGACGCAGTGCCCCATTTATCTGTATCGGTGACCAGCTCCCTGGAGAAGAACACGCCTTTGCTCTCCCCTGCCAGGTCGATGCCGGTCTTTTCCGTGACGGCAAACTTTTCCACATATTCGTAAAACCGCTCGCCCCCTAGTTTCAGGGCAATATGAGCAAAGGCGATATTGCAGGAATTCTGCAACGCCTGGGGCGTCTGTTCCGACCCATGGCCGGCGGAGCGCCAACAATGCAGCAGCTGGGAGCGCCCGGGAATATGCTCCGCGCCGCCGCAGTAAAAGCCGGTATTCAGGTCGATGGCACCGCAATCCAGGGCGGCGGCCATCGTCAGTACCTTAAATGTAGAACCCGGCTCATAGCCGTCAGAGATCACCCGGTTGCGCCACTGCTTCAGCCGGGCCGTCTGCAAAGCTTCCTCATAGGCTTTCTTCCCCGCTGTATATTCGTCGGAGCCGATGGGATACCGCAGATAGGAAAACCGCATCTGCTCCAGATTTATTTTGACATCGGTGTCCGCGATCTCCAAATACGCGTTGGGATCATAGCCACCCAGGGTCGCCATAGCCAATACTTCCCCGGTATTTACATTCATAACAATGCCAAAAGCACCGTTTTGCACATCATAGCGGTCGATCGCTGCCCGCATCTGCTTTTCCAGGCACGCCTGCACCGTCGCATCCAGAGTCAGGATCACATCCGCCCCGGGCTGCGCCCCCACGAAATTCTCATAGGAATAGGGCATATCCATTTCGTTGTTGCCCTTGGTGGTAATGACCCGGCCGGCGGTGCCTTTCAGGAAACTGTTGTAGGCAGCCTCGATCCCCTCGGAGCCGGTATTGGAGGCGTTGGTAAATCCCAGCACCTGGGAGGCCAATGTGCCGTAGGGGTAAGACCGCATGGAACCCGGCTCCAAATGGATGCCGGAGATCTGATTTTCATTGATATAGGCGCGGATCTTTCCTGCCGTGTCCTCGCTGATTCTCGCTGCGATCTGCTTATACCGCTTGCCGAGATCCTTCCCCTGCTCCTGGATCCAGCCAGGATCCAAGCCCAAAAGCTCACCTAAAAACGTAGAGATAGAGGCAAGATCTGCCTTGGATTGTTTCAGCTCATGGGGGTCCAAATACACCGTTTCTACCCCCACGGACACCGACAGGATATTCATATTCCGGTCGTAAATGGTGCCGCGATCCGCGGTCACCGCCGTGGTGCGGGTCTGATTGCGCAGGGCAAGCTGGGCATAATAATCATAGTCCAGGATCATCAGCTTGTAAAGTCTCAGCCCCACCGGCAAAAAAGCCGCCAGCGCCAAAACGGCCGTCACCGCCAAAATCCTGCGGTGGTGGCCTGTATCTCCCCGAAGCCGGGAGTAAGAGGGTTTTGCAATGGACCTTGCCATGGGTCACCGGCCTTTCTTAGGCTGCATGGAATCAATGGGCAGCAAGGGGAACGCCCTTACTGCCCATTGCAGCTGCTATCCTAATCATATTGGCCGGGACAGCCTTTATGCAAATAATCCTGCCAGGAAGGTGCGGAAGCTCTCCCAACCGGTAGGCTCCTCTGCCTTCTGCGGAACAAATACAGAAATCTCCACAGTTTCCAGCTGTTCCACGGGTACCATGCCCATGGCATACGCGATTTCCTCCACCTCTTCCAGGTCGTAGCCTGCCTCGTAGGTGGCCTGCAGCTGCTGATTCTTATCCTGCAGCTGTGTCAAATAATTGCGAAGGGAGGCCGTTTCAGCCCGGGCATCCTGCAGCCGGAAGAAGCCGACACACAGGCTTACCAGCAGCACCGCTGCCGCTACGATGCCCAGCACCGCAACAGGATCCAGGCGGACAACCAGGCGCTTCTTCCGGCGCATCTTGGGAAGCTTTACCTGCTTTTTCTCAGGCTTGCGCTCCAGCTGATATGCCATAGAGCCGGAAACATAAGCATTGATATATCGAATGTCAGGCTGCCTTGCCATGGTGGTCACTCCTCTTTCTGTAAACGGGAAGAAAATTACATCTTTTCACAAATACGAAGCTTCGCGCTTCTTGCCCGGGGGTTGCGCTCCAGCTCCTCGTCCCCGGAAACGATGGGCTTGCGACTGATGATCTTTACCTGGGGCTTCTTTCCGCAGACACACACCGGGAAATTGGGCGGGCAGGTGCAGCCCTTGGCTGCGTCGTTCATGCCGTTCTTTACGATCCGGTCCTCCAGGGAATGGAAGGTAATGATGGCCAGCCGACCACCGGGATTGAGCTTGGGGATGGCTGCTTCCATCACCTTGCGAACAGCACCCAGCTCGTCATTGACGGCAATGCGGATCGCCTGGAAGCTTCTCTTTGCCGGATGCTGCTTTTCCCGCAGCGCCGCGGCGGGCATAGCGGAACGAATCACGTCCACCAGCTCCAAAGTTGTTTCAATGGGTTTTGTTTCTCTTCTGCGGCAGATGGCGGAAGCGATTTGAGGTGCGTACCGCTCTTCGCCGTAATCGAACAGGATCCGGCGCAGTTCTTCATAAGACCAGGTGTTGACGATGGTCTGGGCGGTCATCACATCACCGCTGTCCATCCGCATATCCAAGGGTGCGTCCACCATATAGGAGAAGCCCCGGTCACCGTCATCCAGCTGCGGAGAAGAAACGCCCAGGTCCAGCAGCACGCCGTCCACGCCTTCGATGCCCAGCTCATCCAAAACCTCCGCGATGCGGCAGAAGTTGGAATGAACCAAAGTCACCCGGTCACCAAAGGGTGCCAGCCGCTCCCCTGCCGCCTTCAGGGCGATGGGGTCCCGGTCGATGCCGATGAGACGGCCGGTGGTCAGCTTTTCCGCGATTCTGCGGGAATGACCGGCGCCACCCAAAGTACCATCCACATAGATGCCGTCGGGTTTGATATTCAGGCCGTCGATGCATTCCTCCAAAAGGACGGAAACATGATAAAAGTCACTCATAGTCCGATGGCCTCCAAAGACGCAAGGAGTTTTTCGGGGGTAAGATTCTCCGCTTCAAAGGCAGCAAATTCTTCGCTGTCCCAAATTTCCGCCTGACCCGCCCGGCCGACCACCATCACATCTCTTTGGATGCCGGCGTAATCCAGCAGAAACTGGGTCAGGGAGATACGAAACTGCTTGTCAGGGTTGCACTGATTTGCGTTCATAAAGATCAGGCTGGTAGCAGCGCCCCGCTGAGAGATCGGCAGGGTGTTGTAGTTATCGCTCAAGGTCTGCCAATCGGCAGCGGTGTAAACCGTGAGGCACCGGTGACCGCAGTTGACGCCCAGGGTCACATAGAAGTCGCCGCCCAGCTCCTCACGAAGCTTCGCGGGAACGAACAGACGGTTTTTATCGTCCAGCCGTGCGGGATATTTGCCGATCATCCGGGGTCACCTCCTCCATTTTGCTCCACTTTACTACCCTTTTACTCCACTTGATGACAGTATACAACCACCTTCCAAAAAAATCAACCTTTTTTGCAGAATTTTTTCGATTTTCCCGGAAAAAACCTGTGATTTTCTAATTTTAGAACATCTGTTCTATTTTAAACATTCGTGAATATCAATGCATCCTCCTGCCAGCTTCCCCGGGCTGTGGCGCAGGGCTGTCCGGCGGACAGCAAAAACGCGGACAGCGGCCCCTCCACCTGCTCCTGAACCTGCCTGCGCAGATGCCGGGCGCCGTCCCTGGCGCCGCATCCGGCCACCAAACGCTCCGCTGTGTCCGGAGGCAATTCCAGCTGTGTCCCCTTTCCGTTCACCCGCAGGGACAGCTCCCGCAGGTACTTTTCCGCAATCCGTTTCATATCCTCCCCGGCCAGTGGCCGGAACGCCACGATCTTATCCAACCGCCCCAAAAATTCCGGGCGGAAAAACTGCTTCAGGGCTTTCTCATGCTGGCTCTGGCTGCCCTGGGGGCGAAAGCCCAGGCCGTCCCCCTGAACCTCCCCGCCCACATTGGAGGTCATCACCACAATGGCATTGCGGAAGCTGACCCGGCGGCCTGTGGAATCCGTCAGGACGCCTTCTTCCATGGTCTGCAGCAGGATCCCCGATACATCCGGATGTGCCTTCTCCAATTCATCCAGCAGCACCAGGCAGTAGGGCCGGCGACGAACCGCCTCCGTCAGTTTTCCCCCTTCCTCATAGCCCACATAGCCGGGCGGGGCGCCGATAAGCCGGGATACCGATTGCTTTTCCATATACTCGGTCATATCCAACCGGATCATCGCCTCACGGCTGCCGTACAATTCCTCAGCCAGCACCCGGCAAAGCTCTGTCTTTCCCACCCCCGTGGGGCCGGTGAACATCAGGCAGGCCACCGGCCGGTTCTCGTCCCGGATCCCGGAAAAGCCCCGGCGGATGGCCTCCGCCACAGCGGCCACCGCAGCTCCCTGGCCCACCACTTTTTGCGCCAGCACCTGCTCCAGGCGCAAAATCCTCTGCCGCTCATCCGCCGTCAGCCGCCCCACAGGGATACCGGTGCGGGCCGACACCGCCCAGGCCACATCCTCCCCTGTGACCTCCCGCTCCTTGCCCTGCGGCGACTGCCGTACTGTCAGCTTCTGCATCTGATCCCGCAGCTCCGCGGCCTTTTCAAACCGGCATTCCCGCACCGCATCCTGCAGTTCCTGCTGCAGCGCACTGCTGGCGGGGTGCTTTTTCCCCCGCAGCTGCTCCATACGGGCATGGGATGCCCCTTCATCCAGCAAATCGATAGCTTTATCCGGCAAAAACAGCTCCGGCAAATAGCGCCCGGAAAGGCGCACCGCTTCTTTCATGGCATCCTCCGAGATGCGGATCTGATGATGCCGTTCCAATCCAGGCTTCAAGGCTCGCAGGATCGCCAGGGTAGCCGCTTCATCCGGTTCCCGCACCTGAACCGGACGAAATCGCCGCTCCAGCGCCGGATCTTTTTCGATATATTTGCGGTACTCCGTTAAGGTGGTGGCCCCCAGCATCTGCAATTCGCCACGGCC
>JAZREG010000087.1:0-6079 GCA_045660725.1 Faecousia sp. | reverse complement strand
ACGAGCCCCAGCGCTGCAAGGCTTGCCGTGACGCTCGCAAGAACGCCACCCGTGGCCCCCGTGAGTTCTTCACCGCTACCTGCGCCCGTTGCGGCGGCGAGGCCAAGGTTCCCTTCGAGCCCAAGTCCGACCGTCCCGTGTTCTGCAGCGAGTGCTTCGCTCAGATGCGCGCTAACGGCTAATTGCAAATGAACAACAGGGCAGGAATTCCTGCCCTGTTTGTTTTGCGCCTATCAGTTTACATAATATCAAACTCAATTCCGCTTCTTGTTTTCCAAATGCCCCGATTGCACCACCGGGGGCTTGGGATCCACCACTTCCCAGGGGATCGGTTTCTTCTCTTCCTGTTTCATAGCCACCCGCCCTTTCCTCCATAGCTTGGCCATTTTTCGCCAAAGTATGCAAGAACCCCGAAGGCACATTGTGCCTTCGGGGTCTTATTTCTTTATGCCAGAGCCCAGATCAGCCGCAGCAGCAGCCCATCCTTACGATGCCCCAGATTTTCCCGGGCATCCTTCAGCCACGCTTCCAGGACAAGCAGCTCTTCCCCTGTCAGGGTGTGCTGACTAAAGACCGCCTTTTCCGCCAGCTGTTCCAGCTCCTGCGGCACCGGCAGCTTCAGTACCCGCTTGTACCGCCGCACCTCCCGCCAGCACGCCAGCGCTCTGCGGTTTCGGTTTCCGGTGTACATTTGCTTCCGCTTTCCGCGAACACGCAGCAGATATTGCCCCCAAATCAGCAGCACCGCACCGCCCAGATAGCCCAGCACCCTCAGGATCCCCAGGATCCAGGTTCTGTCCGCCCCAGGCCCTTGGCCGGCATTGCCGGTGGTAGCACCCGGATTCTGTGTACCGGATTGGCTCTGCCCCGGCACCGTGGTGGGCCGGGTGGTAGGATCCACGCCGGTGGTCGGCTGGGTAGTGGCCTCAGGAACGGTGGTCACCTGGGTCGGCTCTGTAGGCTCCGTGGTTTCCGTGGGGATCGGCTCTGTGGTGGGAGGCGGCGTATCCTCCGGCATCTGGGGCAATCCCTCCGCAGGGGTTGCCTCCAGCACCTTCCAGCCGACGCCCGGCGCAAAATACTCTACCCACGCATGGGCATATTCTCCGGTCACATTCGTCGTCTTGCCCTTCCGGGCAGGCACCGCATAGCCCGTCACATACCGGGCCGGGATCCCCGCTGCCCGCAGCAGCACAGTAGCCGCGGTGGCAAAGTGGACACAATAGCCGGTTTGGCTGTTTTCCAGGAACCACAGCGCAAAATCCTCTGCGTCCGCCGGCACCTGAAGGGTCTTCCGATCATAGCTTGCACACGAGCGGACATAATCCCCCAGCAGCTCCGCCAGTTGCTCCACGTCCATCTTCTGCCCCCGGGTGATGACCTTGACCAGCCCCTCTGCTGCGGCCCGGGTGCCTTCCGGCAGCGCCAGGCATTGCCGGCGGATCTCATCGGCCAGGGTAATATTCTGCGTCTCCCCCGGGACAGGATCCATTTGGGTAAAGGAATAGACCATCTGGCCATAGGGATTGGAAAGCTTGCCGTTTCCCAGCTCGTCCCACATTGTCGTCCTGTTGACATAGTAGGGAAAATAGCGGATGCCGATCACAGACTGGGTGCGGATCTTCACCGTACCCACCCGGCCGCCATCGACCCTGGGCCAGCCCTTGTCCACCGCATTGATCACCGCCACCTTCCATTGGGTGCCGGTATACACATCGTATGCCTGACCCCGGAGGTACAATACCCCATCCCGGGCGCCGGTCACTTCCATGATCTTGTATGTTTGCTCCTCCACCGGGCCGGTCTGCATCAGATTCACCGTAACGCCGGTCACCATACCGCCGCCCCGCTTGGGCGCAAACGGCAGGGATTGGAGCCATTCCAGCACCGCCTGCTGTACTGGGTTTCCTTTTTGCTCATAGCCCGCTCTCGGCACCATCCAAAACAGGATGCCGGAAAGCAGCAAACAAGGGACCAGCAGCAGCGCCGTCAGCCGGGCGCCCGCCTCCCTATTCCGCCGCCGCACGCTCTGAGGCAGTAGCAGCAGCAAGATCCCCATCAGGATCAAAAACAGATACCCCTCCTGAGGTACCGTATCCGTTACAACAATACAGGCGCTTACGGTCAGCAGCGCCGGTGCCAAGGCCCAAATCGCGCTTTTTCCCCGGCGCACCGCCCATCCGGACAGCAGGATTGTCACCCCCGCCACCAGGCACAGCGCCGTATCCACCGTCACCGGGCTTTCCATGACCGAGGGGTACAGATGCTCCCAGCCATAGCCCAGATTGTAAATCCTGGTGATGCTGCTCAAAAGCTTGCGCAGGGGCTGGACATCATACATCAGAAGGCCCAGAGCCGTCATGGCGCACAAACCCAGCAGCAGGAAAAATCCCACATTTTCCTTGCTCAAAAACCCCGTCAGCAGCGCCAACAGCAGGCAAACCGCCGCCACCGTGACCATGGAGGCCACATCCAGCCGAAAGCCCGTGGCCACACAGCCCACCGCGCCGAAGCCCAGGCAGAAGCTCACCGCCACCGCGGACAGGAAGGGCCCAAATTTCTTAGTCCCCATCCTCGTCACCTCCGATCCGGTAGTGCCAGGCGGCGCTTGCCACTTCCATGGTCGCCCCCGGGCCGGCGCAGGGCATGCCCAGCAACCGCTCCAGGGTCTTTTCCAGGGTCTGCAGCGATTCCACTTTCTCTAACAGGATCCCGGCGCCGGTAAGAACACGCAGCTTGTAGCGGATCTCCTTTTCCAGCAGGTACCGGCCGATCCAAAGCAGCTGGCCGATCTTCCGATCCAGCTCCTCCGGTGTTCCCCGAAGGATCATCTCCAGCTGAACTGTCTTTTCCGAAGGCTCCATCGCCTCCCGCACCATCAGCTCGCCGGTCTTGGCCGACAGCTTCCAATGGATCTGATTGAGTTTATCTCCCGGCTGATACTCCCGGATCTCGTGCTGCTCGGAAAAACCGCCGCCGGGCTTGGGCTTCCAGGCCATGCCGGAATACTGAAGCAGCGACGGCAGATCCTCGATCTCCACCGCCGGGGGCAAAATCAGCACATCCCGCCCCGGCCCACCCGGCGTCCGCAGCCGGAAAAGGCCTAAATAGTCATAGATCTCCGGTGTTTCCAATCTGCACCGCAGCAGACCGCAATGGTCTGTGGGCATCGCGGCGCCTTCCTTCAGACGCCAGTTCTCCCCGGTCATGGGCTTTGTGACCCGCAGGGCGCACCGGGTCTCCGGCACCGGCATAAATCCCCGGAAGGTAAAAGCCACCGGGATCTTCTCCCCCATGGGCGGCCTTTCCTCACAGGAAAACCGGATTCGGGTCATGAGCATCGCCGGCAGGCTCAGCACCAGGGACACCACCGGCAGGAACAGGATCACCATCAGCACGAACCAGGCAAACCATTTCTGATACGCGCAGTAAAACAGGATCCCGCCCACCAGGGCGATCAAATACCACACCCAACGCCTGACCATAGGCTCAAGGCACCTTCGGCGCAGGAACACGGGCCATGATCTGCTTGAGTACCTTTTCGGGAGAAATGCCTTGGCTCTCCGTCTTCGGAGTCAGCAGCAGCCGATGGGCCACCGTTCTTTGGAATACCTCCTGCACATCCTTGGGGATCACATAGTCCCGTCCCCGCAGCTGGGCCACCGCCTTGGACACCGCCGTTACCGACAGAGTGGCCCGGGGGCTGGCGCCCCGCAGGATGCTCTCGCTGTTTCTCGTAGCGTGGATCAGATCCACAATATAGCGCACCACCGGTTCGCTCACATGGGTATTTGCCACTTCCTCCTGCATCTGCGCCAGGGCCTGGCTGGTCAGCAAGGGGGTCAGGCGCTCCATCGGGTTGCCGGCCTGGCGGCTCATGACCATGGCCACCTCATCCGCAAGCTCCGGATAGCCCAGGCTCATCCGAATGGTAAACCGGTCCATCTGGCTGTCGGGCAGCAGCTGGGTACCGGCAGCGCCGGTGGGATTCTGGGTAGCGATGACCACAAAGGGCTGGGGCAGCGGGTGGGACACACCGTCCACCGTCACCTGGCCTTCTTCCATGGCCTCCAGCAGGGCAGACTGGGTCCGGGAGGTGGCTCGGTTCAATTCGTCCGCCAAAAACAGGTTGCACAGCACCGCACCGGGCTGATACCGCATATTGCCCGTGGCAGGATCCGGTACGCTGAAGCCCGTCACATCGGAAGGCAGCACGTCGGGGGTAAACTGCACACGGTTATAGGAAAGGCCCAAAGTCTTGGAAAAGGCCACCGCCATGGTGGTCTTGCCCACGCCGGGAATATCCTCCAGGAGGATGTGGCCCTTGGCAAGGATCGTCGCCATCACCCACAGCAGCTGCTGGTCCTTGCCCACCACCACCCGGCGCACCTGCGCCAGCGCTTTTTGGGCGTAATTGGTAACTGTATTGTCCGTCGTGTGCATATGAACGCCTCCTAAGTACACTTTTTACTGATTATACCAAATCGCCAAAGTGAAGTCAACATAATATTAAAAGGGCGCCGCAACCGCGGCGCCCTGTATCATTATTCAAAATCCACCTGTCCGTGGTTGGGAATGATGGCAATATAGGTGCTGCCCACACCGAAGGGAACTTCCTCACCGTTTTCCAGAGTGAAGTGGAAGGAATCGGTAGCGCTGGTCCGGCTCCACCGGATGGGAACCATCTCTCCGTCCCGGATGAAGTGGCCGGTGCCGCTGCCCACATTGACGATGGTCAGGTGGTTCTGATCTTCCTGGATCTCCACATGGGTGCGAATGACCACAATGTTCCGGAAGGCGGGCATGCCGCCGTTGCCGTCCACATAGTCCCCGCCGTGCTGGGCTGCGTAGTACAGACCATCCTGGGCGTTATAGGTCAGCTCGGTAGTCTTGGTCAGGGTAGTGGGCTTGTCCCAGGTGTGGAAATACACCTTGACCTTCTCTGCCTTGGTGCCTGCCAGCACTGCCTCCTCATGGAAGTGCATACCGTAATCCTGCTCCTGCTCCACGATGGTGGGTACTTTGCGTACCTGCGCATAATCCAGCAGCAGCGTGCCGGAGGTAAACAGGGTATGCTCCAGGGCGTAGCCGGAATTCAGCCGGTCCTGATCCCGGTAGAAGTGGGTGGCGGACAGACCTGCGTGCAGATCCATGCCCTTCAGGTTTTTCAGGTAGGCATCTGCCTCCGGGCTGCCGCCGGCATGGACATACGCCGCGTCATAGGCCTGGGACAGCTGCACGAAGTACAGCCGGGCGCTGCGGATGGCGCCGATCTTTTCCACCTGGGCCACATTGGTAAAGATGCCCATGCAGCGGGTGACACCGCCTTCGGTCAGGGTCTCATACACGATATCCGCCTGAGAAACGCCATGCTGGGGCATCGCGCCCTTGGCATTGTTCAGCATCACCGCAATGGGCCGATCCAGCATCGGCTCTGCCAGGGCCACACCCGTCAGGGGGTGGGTATACAGCAGCGGGATCTGCTCCACCGTGGTGGTAGGTACTGTAGGATCCGCAGGCGCGGTGGTTGTAGTCGTGGTCGTGGTCTGGGTAGCGGTGGTATTGGCCGCAGTGGTTCCCGTCTGAGAGGGTTCCGGCGTTGTATCCCGATTTCCGCCGACTACCACTACCAGGATCAGCAGCGCCAGGATCACCGTCAGCACGCCAATAACCAGCCGTGCGTTGCGCTTAACAAAGTTCAACAGGCCGTCCAAGTGAAAGGGGCCTTTGTTTTTCTCCATGAAAGATCATCCTTTCCTATCTTTTGCATTATTATAACAAAGAACGCCAAAAAAGGCAAAGGAAATATTATGTAAAATGAATCCCCGAAAAACCCCTCAAAACAAGGGATTTTCTGAAAAATATCCGGGTATTTATAAAAATAGTCATTGACAAAGCACTGAAAACCCTATATAATACACTGGTCTGCGAATGCGGACATATCCTTGCTCACGGCGCGACCGTGGGCCTAAAAGTCCAAAAGGAGGTGCAAACAACATGGCTAAGATCACCGGTAAGTACGAGGTGCTCTACATCATCGACCCCGCTCAGGGCGAGGAGGGCATCGCCGCACTTGTGG
>JAZREG010000086.1:0-3241 GCA_045660725.1 Faecousia sp. | reverse complement strand
TAAGCTCATCTGCGCCGACAATACTTGGCGGGCGACTGCCCGGGAAGATAGGTAATGCGAACACAGAAACCTCCACAGAAATGTGGAGGTTTTTTGCGCCTGCAAGTGTCCACCGGACACTTGCGGACGGCGCGACAATACCTGGCCTACCCGGGAAGATCCGTAATGCGAACACAGAAACCTCCACAGAAATGTGGAGGTTTTTTGCGCCTGTCCGGGTATGTTGGTTATGGGGCGCAAATTGCTCCGTCCCAGTCTGTGTCCATATATATGAGAAGCCCGACAAAATGTCGGGCTTTCCTTATTTTATGGGGTTTGGAAATGCGCCCTTGTCCTGCAGAACCAAGTTCATTACATCTTCAAAGGACATCCATTGCACGCGGTGGGAAAGATGTTGATTCACTCGCCGGACGACGATCTCAAGGATTTTTAGGCCGGCTTGTGTTCCGTTGGAGTACAGACTCTGCCAATGGCAACCAATGATCGGCCAGCCGTTGGTGTCCAGCACGCGCAGAATTTCGCCGTGATTTCCGTCCTCGGTCAGAAATTTGTCAGCGATAGAGCTTATGTATTCCTCGCTGTTATCAGGATTGTCAATGGTCTGCCAGAAAAATTCAGGAAGCGTACTGGGAATAGACACCAGTGTTCGACCGTTTTCTTCCAGGGCGACCCAAGGGCGGGCGTTGGGCATGTTTCGCATAGAGCGGAGGAAATACCAGGCATTTTCGCTGCCGCAGGTATCAAAAACAGCCTTGGAAATGGCATGGCAATATTCCTCTTCTACACGAATGCCAAAGGCCCAGGGGGAGGTCACGCCGCAGGGCGCAAAACCGACCTGGCGCAGCAGAGAAAGGGCGTAGGAGATGTAGGGTGTCAGGCCGGAACGGTCCTGCGTGGCAGCCCAGTCCATTTCATCCTTGTCCAAAATCTTGCCGGTGGCAAGGTCCACAGCCATGTGGTGTGTCAGCATTTCGGGGCAGGTTGAGAATCGTGGTGCGACTCTGGTCCTGACAGTTTCCAGCCATTCCCGCAAAAGGGCATCGTCATAACCGGGGATTCCTTTGGTGATATCACCTCGATTGCCAGGCTGGGGAACAACACTAAATTTGCCTTTGATACCGAATTCCTCGATAAGGTCGCAGAATCTATTTAGAAAGGAGTTTGGGATGGTTTTTGCCAGAGGTCGGCCATCAGCGGTGGTATGCTCCGGAATATGATCGTAGTAGACGGAAATGATTGGTGCGGGATCATCAATATTCAAGCAAATGGGAACTTTTTTCATTGGAATGCCTCCCTTTCTTTACTTTTAGTATACGACTCGGGGATGAGAAAGTCAAGAAACGGAAATTGTACTGGACAAAGAGGCAGTTCGGTGTATAATGGTAGAAAAAAGGAGGGATTTTCCATGAGCAAATTGATTCTATTTCAGGGCGATTCCATCACCGATGCCGGAAGAAACAATAATTGGGGCCATAATCATGGGTTTGGGTATGCCACCATGGTGGCTGGTGAGCTGTCTCTGCAGGAGCCGTATACCTATTCCTTTATTAATAAGGGCGTTTCGGGCAACCGGATCGTTGATCTGTACGCCCGGATCAAGAAGGATATTATCAACTTAAAGCCGGATTATGTGAGCATCCTTTTAGGCATTAATGATGTTTGGCACGAAGTGGAAAACCAAAACGGCGTAGACGCGGAAAAGTTCGAGATGGTATATAGCCTCCTGATCCAGGAGATCAAGGCGGCGCTGCCTGAGATCAAGATCATGATCCTGGAGCCGTTTACTTTGCCCGGACCGGTCACGGACCCCGCGGATCATCCTGAGCGTTATACCTATATTCGTAAGGAGACTGAGCTTCGTGCGGCTGCGGCTAAGCGTGTTGCCGAAAAGTATGGTCTGCTGTTCGTGCCGCTACAGAAGCAGTTTGATGAATTGTATACGGGCTCTACTGTCCCCGCGTACTGGCTTTGGGATGGTGTGCATCCTACGGCAGGTGGACATACCCTCATTAAGCATGCTTGGCTGAAGGCGTTTGAGGAGCTGAAATGATTCGGATCCTGTATCAGGATGCAGACGTTTTGGTGGTTGTCAAACCAGCACGGGTACTTTCTACAGACGAACCGGGCGGCGTGCCCGACCTTGCCAGGGAGGCGCTGGGCGATCCAAAGGCGGATGTGCGGACGGTGCATCGTCTTGATCGGGTGGTCAGCGGCTTGATGGTTCTTGCCAGGAACAGTAAGGCTGCTTCTGAATTGTCTCGTCAGGTTCGGGAGGATCAGTTCCAAAAGCAATATATGGCAGTGGTGCACGGATGCCCGGAACAGCCTCAAGGTCGTTTTGAGGATCTGCTCCTGCGGGACAAGGCTCGGAAAATGACCTTTGTGGTGCAGGAAGCAGGGAAGGGCGTGCAGCCTGCATCCCTGCGGTATCAGGTGCTTGGGCAGGTCGATGGCCTTAGTAAGGTGCGGATCGTACTGGAGACCGGGCGTACCCATCAGATCCGGGTGCAGTTTTCCAGCCGGGGACTGCCGCTTGTGGGTGAGCGGAAGTACGCTACCCTTGAGGATGATTGCGAGATCGCTCTGTGGTCCTGCATGGTGGGCTTTGTCCATCCTGCTACCGGTGAGGCGATGGAATTTTTTCTGGAGCCGCTGGCGATCTACCCATGGACGGAGGTATGAAATGAGCTATAAGCATTTTCAGAATCGCGCTTGTGAGTATTTCCCCTGCCATAAAGGGGCGGAGGAAGAGAATTTCAACTGCCTGTTTTGCTTCTGTCCACTGTATGCCCTGGGGGAGCAGTGTGGTGGCAGTTTTACCTATACGGATAGTGGCATCAAGGATTGCTCTCGTTGCCTGAAGCCCCACCGTGCTGAGAACTATGATAAGATCATGGCCCAGATGCCTTCGGTGATGGCGCTGGCCAAAAAGGAAAGCACTTGATTTTTTCCCGCTCCGCTGATATAATAGCTGAGCGCTATGGAGATGTACCCAAGCGGCTGAAGGGTGCGGATTCGAAATCCGCTAGGCGCCGAAAGGCGTGCGGGGGTTCAAATCCCTCCATCTCCGCCAATAAGAAGACCACCCAGTTGGGTGGTCTTTTCTATTGGCAAGGATAGAGAAGAGGATGAAAATGCAAACAAAAGAGGAGGCATTTGCCTCCTCTTAATGATAATTCTATTAAACTTTTGCGCGCACCTTGCATCCACATTTGGGGCAGGTCAAAATCACTTCACCGTG
>JAZREG010000085.1:0-11478 GCA_045660725.1 Faecousia sp. | reverse complement strand
GGTCTTCTGCAGGTCGATGATGTAGATACCGTTACGCTCGGTGTAGATGTAGGGGGCCATTTTGGGGTTCCAGCGGCGGGTCTGGTGACCGAAGTGCACGCCGGCTTCCAGCAGTTGCTTCATAGATACGACAGCCATTTTTTAAAATCTCCTTTTTGTTTGTTCCTCCACCCCGATCATTTCGGTGGGCCCCATCTTTCGATCAACATGGGCGGCCGATCACCGGGTGTGTGGCGTTAAAATAGTGTCATGGGCATACCCATGCCGATACATTGTACACGATAGTTTTCTAATTTGCAAGTATTATTTACAGAAATTTTGAAAAATAATCCACATTTTTCAAAGAAATCGGGAGCGGCATTGCCGCTCCCGCAGTCTTTACTTCAGCGCGCTGACCTCAAAGGAAAGAATCTCCCCGGTCTTCTCGTTTTTGGTCACCTTTACGGTCGCCACCTTCGCCAGGGACTTGTATTTGTCCTTGGAAGGGCCGCTCTTGGAATAGCCCCAGAGGGTGTCCATGGTGTAGGGCTCTTTTTCGTTCTTGGTGGCCTCCACGCCGGCCTGGAACGCTTCCTCGTCCAGCACATAGACGGACAGGGTGTAATCCGTTTCGTTCTCAAACATAGGCCGGAAGGCGCTGTCCACGATGCAGACCACAGTCTCGCTGTCCCAGTCATCGGTCTTATCCAGCACCAACTGGGTCATGGTCTTGTTGGCCTGTACCCGCTGCTTGTCGGTGTAGTCGGCAGAGCGAGAGGTATCCGCGTAGCGGTAGGTGAAGTAGCCGAAAGCACTGCCGATACCCACGACCACCAGCAGCACCAAAGCAGCAATCTGCTTCTTGCTGAAATTCAGCTTTTCGCCCCGGTCAAAGGTCAGACCGGCCCGGGCAGCCACCGGCACCAGCACCTTCAGGAACAGGGTAATGACCACGGACTCAATGGGGAAGAAGAACAGGTTCTTGAAGATCCGGGCGGTGGTCATGATGCCCATAATGGACTCCTTGGCCTTCTCGGGGTTGCCCATGTATGTATACTGCCAGGCGAAAATAAACTGCTGCAGCACCACATTCACCACGAAGCAAATGAGGAACCGGGAAATGATCACACGGGTGGTGGTAGGCTTGGCCCGGTACAGGCACAGGGCGTAAGCCATGGTGCTGGCGATCTCCGTCAGCGCAAAGGGCAGGAAATAATCGCCGGTGGGGAAGATCATAAAGCCGACCGTATCGGAAATGATCGCCGCGGGAATGGCCATCACAGGGCCATAGATCATAGCACCCAGGGCAGTAGCCAGGGTGGCGGTCTGAATGGCCATCTGGGGTCCGATGTAGATGGCCAGGGGCTTCAGGGCGACGCGCAGGGCGATCATCAGCGCGGTGATCACCAGCATCTTGATGTCCTTCAGCTCCGCAGCGGCGTCCCGCCAATAGGCCTTGGAAAAGGGATGGGGGTACAGGGTGGTGGTTCTTGTTCTTGCCATAAAAATATCCTCCTTTTTGTTTGCAGCGAACGACGCCAACGGTGCTGTGAAAACAAAAATCCCCGTGCCAAACGCACAGGGAGCTTTCACAGATACAGTTGGGCATGGCAGCAAATATCAGCCGACCGTTCGCCCGACCGAGTATCGTTGCTACATAAAGGAGGTGATCCATTATGTGGGCAGCGGGTGCGGTGACCCCATCGCGGAATAGATCCTTCGTCCTCCGGGCAACTCCCCGTCCCAGTGGCACTTCACGCGAGGTCTCCTACTCTGTTCGGCACTATCATACACGATTCGCCCGGGTTTGTAAAGACCCAAATTTCCCACCACCGGAAAAGCCGGCCAATTTCAGTTTGTCGAACAGTTGGGGCGCATAGCGCGAGCCTCCCCTGTGTAAGGGGAGGTGGTCAAAATCTTCGATTTTGACCGGAGGGGTTGTCAAAGTTACGACAATCCCTCAGTCAAAGATCGGATTTGCATCCGATCTTTGACAGCTCCCTTTACACAAGGGAGCCTTTGGCGCTCTACCAAACAGCTCCATAAAGCCCCAATTTACGCTCTGCGAAAGCTGTCGTGCGGTTTTCTTGTCCCGTGTCGGCATTTCGTCAGGTTTCCCATTTCCCGGCATATACAATGGAATGCACCACGCACCAAGGAGGGTCAGCCTATGCAGCTGCAGAAACTGAAAACCTATATGGAGACCGGCCGGGTAGTGTTTCTGCCGGCCCGGGCCATCCGCCCCAACCCCGCCCAGCCCCGGAAAGTCTTTCGGGAGGAAGCGCTGGAGGAACTGGCCGAGTCCATCCGCCAGCACGGCATCCTGCAGCCTCTGTCTGTCCGCCGGGCAGGCACCGGCTACGAGCTGATCGCCGGGGAGCGGCGGCTGCGGGCAGGGATCCTGGCGGGGCTGACGGAGATCCCCTGCATTCTCATGGCCATGGACGAAAAGGAATCGGGGCTGGCGGCCATGATCGAAAATCTTCAGCGCCAGGACCTGGACTTTGTGGAGGAGGCCGCCGGCATCGCGAACCTGATGGAAAAATGGAAAATGAGCCAGGATCAGGCCGCCCGAATGCTGGGCAAAAGCCAAAGCGCCGTGGCCAACAAGCTGCGGCTGCTGCGGCACTCTCCGCCGGTGCTGGACGCGCTGCGCTCTGCGGGCCTGACAGAACGCCACGCCCGGGCGCTGCTGAAGCTGCCCTCGGAAACGGAAAAGCTCAAAGCCATCGCCGTCATCGCCCGACAAAATTTCAGCGTCGCCCGGACGGAAAGCTACATAGAAAGCCTGCTGGCCGGCACTGCCCCGGTGGAAGCTCCCGTAGACCTGCGAGCCTTCCTGAACCACCTGAGCACCACCCTGCAAAAGATCCAGCGCTCCGGGATCCCCGCCGTCACCGAGCGCAGAGAGACCGACCGGCAGATCGTTTTGACCATCACCATTCCAAAATAACCCACCGCCGCTGCAAAAAACAGCGGCATTTCTATTGACATTCCGAATTTTTCTGCTTATAATAAACATATGATTAAAAACAAACATAAATAAAGGAAGTGACGCCATGACCCAACGGGAACGGCAGATCCTGCGCCTCATCGAATCCGACCCCATGATCTCCCAGCAGCAGCTGGCGGATACCTTGGGCATCACCCGCTCCTCCGCGGCAGTACACATCTCCAACCTGATCAAGAAGGGCTACATCGCCGGCAAGGGCTATGTGCTGCGCAGCGGCAGCTACGCCGTTGTGGTGGGTGGTGTGAATGTGGACATCGGCG
Organism: Faecousia sp.; assembly: GCA_045660725.1. Taxonomy (GTDB): domain Bacteria; phylum Bacillota; class Clostridia; order Oscillospirales; family Oscillospiraceae; genus Faecousia. The sequence goes on along the minus strand of JAZREG010000085.1, from coordinate 8,226 downwards.
GCAAGTCCTTTGAGCCTCTGGTGGCCTCTGACTCCAACCCCGGCAGCGTTACGGTCAGCCTGGGTGGTGTGGGCCGGAACATCGCCCACAACCTGAGCCTCATGGGCGCCGATGTGCGGCTGCTCACCGCCTATGGTGAGGATTCCCACGGCCAGACCGTAGCTGCCTCCTGCTCCGAGCTGGGCATCGACCTGAGCCACGCCCTGCGGCTGCCCGGCTGCACCACCTCCACCTATCTGTACCTGATGGATCAGCAGGGAGAAATGGCCCTGGCCATTTCCGATATGGAAATTTGCAAGAAGATCACCCCTGCCTATTTGGCCGCCAACCTGACCCTGCTGCAGAACGCGCAGCTGATCATCGCCGACGCCAACATTCCTCAGGAATCCCTGATCTACCTGGCAGAAAACTGCACCGCGCCGCTCTTCTGCGACCCGGTCTCCACCAAGAAGGCCGAGAAGCTGCGCCCGATCCTGCACAAGATCCACACCCTGAAGCCCAACCGCCTGGAAGCGGAGCTGCTCAGCGGCGTAAAGATCGAAACCATGGCAGATGTGGCCAGGGCCGCGGACAAGCTCACCGAGCTGGGCGTCCACCGGATGTTCATCTCCATGGGCGCTGACGGCGTGTACGCCGCCATGGGCGATCAGCGGCTGCAGCTGCGCAACCTCCCCGGCAACATGGTCAACACCCCCGGCTGCGGCGATGCCTTCATGGCCGCCCTGGCCTGGTCTTACCTGGAGGGCCTGGACCTGAAGCAGACCGCCCTGGCAGGTCTCGCCGCCGGCTCCATTGCCATGGAATCCCCGGAAACCATCAACCCCTGCATGAGCGCCACCGCCCTGCGGAACAGAATGAAATAAATAAATTTAGATATAAAGGAGTCACCGCTATGAACATGAACAAGTACCTGGATATCAACCCCGAAGTTGCCGCCGCCCTGGCAGAGGGCAAGCCCGTCGTTGCCCTGGAGTCCACCATCATTTCCCACGGCATGCCCTACCCCCAGAATGTGCAGACCGCTCTGGCTGTGGAAGCCATCATCCGTGAAAACGGCGCTGTGCCCGCCACCATCGCCATCATCGGCGGGCGTCTGAAGGCAGGTCTGACCGCAGAGGAGATCGAGTACTTCGGCAAGAAGGGTCAGGCCATCCACAAGGCTTCCCGCCGTGACCTGGCTGTTCTGTGCGCCCGTGGCGAGGACGGCGCTACTACCGTTACCACCACCATGATCATCGCTCACATGGCCGGCATCAAGATCTTCGCCACCGGCGGCATCGGCGGCGTACATCGGGGCGCTGAGACCACCATGGACATCTGCGCCGACCTGGAAGAGCAGGGCCAGACCCCTGTTATGGTCGTCTGCGCCGGCGCCAAGTCCATCCTGGACATCGGCCTGACTCTGGAATACCTGGAGACCAAGGGCGTGCCTGTCATCGGCTACGGCACCGAAACCCTGCCCGCCTTCTACACCCGTGAGTCCGACTTCGGCGTGGACTACCGCATCGACACCCCCGAGGAGCTGGCCGCTGCCTTCAAGGCCAGCCACGAGATGGGCATGAAGTCCGGCATGCTGGTGGCCAACCCCATCCCCGAGCAGTTCGCCATGCCCAAGGCGACCATTGACGCCGCCATCGCCCAGGCTGTGGCCGAGAGCGTAGAGCAGGGCATCAAGGGCAAGGAGACCACCCCCTTCCTGCTGGCCCGGGTGGCAGAGCTCACCGGCGGCGATTCCCTGGCATCCAACATCCAGCTGGTGTTCAACAACGCCAAGGTGGCTGCGCTGACCGCCGTGGCTTACTGCAAGCAGTAAGCCAGCAAAAGAGAAAAAAGGCTCCCTTGTGTAAAGGGAGCCTTTTGTTATTTCATTTTCTTCGGCGCACGCAGCTTTTCACCCAAAGAAAACCTTGCCGCAAATGCGCTGCCTGTCAAACCCGATCCATTGATCGCATCCGCCTATGGGATCGGGATGATCGTTTTAGCGGGGACGCCTTCGTTCCAATACGTGCCCTTGTAAATGGTGTTCCACTCTTGGATGGAACCGCGATAGCGAATTTCATTCAACGCGGTACAATTCCAAAAAGCCAAGCCATCAATTGTTCTTACGCTACGCGGGATGGTAACGCTTGTCATCGCGGTGCAATCCGAAAAGACGCTGCTGTTGAGTATGGTCACGCCATCGGGGATGATGACGCTTTGCAGCGAGATGCAGCCCATAAAAGCGCTGCTTCCGATCTTTTTCACGGTATCGGGGATGTGGATCTGCTCCAGCGAAGTACAATTGATAAATATGCCGTCACTCAATGTATTCAGCTTGCTTGGCAAGATAACGCTTCGCAGGAAATTGCAATCACCAAAGGCTTCGCCTTCGATCAAGGTCACGGAATCGGGAAGGACAATGCTTTGCAGAGCCGTTCCGTGGAAAGCGCCCTCCTCGATGTACTGCAGAGAACCGGAAAATTCGATCTCGGACAGCGAGGTGCAGCCCCAAAATGCATGCCACTGCACGGTTGTGACCGAATCGGGCATCGAAATACTTTTCAGCGCGGTACACTCTCTGAACGCGCCGTACCCGATGGTGGTCACGGAGTCGGGGATCGTGACGCGCTCAAGCCATTTGTAACCGTCAAATACGTAATCGCCAATGGTGTCAACGCCACCGGAAACGGTTACCTCGGTGACGGGGGCATCGTGGATATACAGCTTTGCGGCAACATGCAAGGGGTTTGCGTAGGACTCATGTATGGAAATGTTCATCCAATCCCCAATGTCCCCTTCATAGTACACCGCTTCCAGGCCGTCACAGGACCAAAATGCCAGTTCGTCGATGGTCTTTACCGAAACAGGGATCGTGATCTCGGTCAAGGCAGCACACCAATAGAACGTATTGCGCTCGATCACGGTCACAGATGAAGGAATGACAATTCTTTGCAGCGAGATACACTCCCAAAACGCCCCGACGCCGATGCTCTGCACGGAATCCGGAATGTCAAGCGTAGACAGTGACGTGCAGTATTGAAAAGCTTCCCCATTGATCCGTGTTACGGAGTTGGGAATATTCACGCTGGTCAGCGAGGTGCAATAGGAGAAAAGCCCTGCGCTGATATAGGGAATGGAGTTGCCGAGCTTGACACTTTGCAATGCGGAGCATTCGAGAAAAATCGTCGTTCCCAATTCGGTTACGGAATCCGGCAAGGTGATGCTCTTAAGGCTTTTGCAATTACTGAACGCGCAGTTTTCAATGGTGGTGACCGATTCAGGAATAAGGATGCTTTCCAACGCCTCGCAATATGCGAATGCATATTCGCCGATACCAATCAGGGAATCGGGCAGATCTACGTCATTCAGTTGCGTACAATACTCAAATATACGAACAGGAATATGGGTAAAGCCATCCGCAAACTTGACGCGAAGGAGCGCACAACAACGCCCGAACAGGTTTTCCCCTATGTCTGCCTTGGCGCAGAGAAGTTCCGCGGAGCTTAGCTGATCGCAATGGTAGAAGGCTTGCTCACCGATGCTTGTGACCGAGGCGGGGATGATCACGCTTGTCAGCGAAGTACATTCTTCAAACGCCTGCGCGCCAATGTGGGTAACGGAATTGGGAATGCTGATCTCTTTGAGTTGATGGCACAAATAAAATGCGTGATCCCCGATGATTGTGAGGGTGTCGGGGAGAACGATGCTTGCGATGGCGCAATTCCAAAATGCACCATCCCCGATTGTTGTGACGGTGTCGGGAAGGACGATGCTTGCGATGGCGCAACCCGAGAAAGCCATCTCTCCGATTTTTGTAACAGGGATGCCTTTGTATTCGCTCGGAATGACGATATTGGAATCTTTGCATCCACCTATTCCCGATACCTGGTAGTAAGTACCATCTTCGGAAAGCGTCATTTCGAGCCCTTGAGATGCTTTCTCTGTGTCTTGCGCCGTGCCTTGGCTGACACAGGAGGTCAGCACAAGGCTCAAGAATACACAAAGTAAAAACAGTACGCCTTTCTTCATCGCAGTTCCTCCCAAATGGCTCCAGCAACCCTTACGCGTATATCCCTGCGGACACCTTCTTTTTTATTCCTCTGTTTCCTCAGCAGGCTCTGCTTCCCGGGCAGCTGCCGCGGCTTCCGCTGCTGCCACCTGGTTGCCGTAGAGCTTGGCAGGGTCATGCTTCCGGAATGCCAGCACTACCAGCACCGCCGTTGCCGCCAGGAAGCTGATACCCGCCAGCACCTGGCTGACCCGGAAGGGGCCCCAGTAGAGGCTGTCGGTACGCAGACCCTCGATGATTGCCCGGCCCAAACCGTACCAGGCGGCGTAGCCCAGGGCGATCTGTCCGTCATACTGCCGCTTTTTCGACAGGAAGTGCAGCGCCACAAAACCCACCGCGTTCCACAGCGACTCATACAGGAAGGTGGGGTGATGATAGGTCACTTTGCCCGTCAGGCTGTCCAGAAGGCCCATCCGCAGGAACCAATCCGTTTCCGCGCCGAAGGCCTCCCGGTTAAAGAAGTTTCCCCAGCGGCCGATGCTCTGACCAATCAGGAAGCCCAGGGCCACCAGATCCAGCAGCGCCGGCAGGCGGATCTTCTTAAAATAGCAGAACACCGCAACACCCAGCGCCGCGCCCAGCACACCGCCGTAGATGGCAAGGCCACCGTTCCAAATGTACAGCACGCTGATGGGATCGTCCGCATAGCTTTCCCACTGGAAAATACAGTAGTAGGCCCGGGCGCAAAGCACCGCAAAGGGTACGATCCACAGCACGCCGTCGGTCAGATCATCGCCCTTGACGCCGAACTGCTTGCACCGACGCCAGGCATACAGCACCGCCAGCATCAGGCCCAGGCCGATGAGCAGGCCGTAGAAGTGGATCTTCAACGGTCCCAACTCCAGCATGCGTCCCGGATTCCATTCGATCCCCAGGCCGGGGAAAAAGATGGTGGTATAGGTATTATTCATGGCTCTCCTCCTTAGGTTCAATGACGCACAGGGCGCAGCGGTCCTCCCGGACCACCTCTTCCAGGAACGCCAAAACTTCTTCACCGGTCACATCGGCATAGACCTCCGGGAACCGGAAGTAATCAAACTGGGAAAAATGATAGGCACAGACCCGGAAGGCTGTGGAATCAAAGCTGTCCAGATCCCGGACCCGGCGGCCCAGGGCGGTGCGCTTCATCCGCAGGAAATCCGCCTCCGGGATGGCCTTGTGCCGCAGCCGGCCGGCAAATTCCAGGATCGCCTGGCGCACCGCCTCCGGCTCCCGGCTGTCGCCGCCGCAAAGCAGGATTGCGCAGCCGTCCACGGTCTCATAGCCGCCCCCAAAGGAGCCGTCGATCTTGCCCTCTTCATAAAGCTTCAGGTACAGCTCCGAGGATTCGCCAAACAACGCCTCCGCCGCCAGGTCACCGATGACCTCCCGGCGGACCGTTTCCACGCCGTTTTCCCCCGGGGCGCACTTGAAGCCCAGCTGGAAGGTAGGCATGGCCACCTCCATGGCCTTACGCACCGTGCCGGTGCAGGTCATCTCTTCCTGCCAAGGGCGGCATTTTTCGCCCCAGGAACGGGACTCCGTTCCCAACACCTCCAGCGCCAGGTTCTCCACCTGGGCAGGATCCACATCGCCCACGATGCACAGGATCATATTTTCCGGCGTATAGAACGCCCGATGGCAGGCATGCAGGATCTCCGGGGTGATCTGCCGAATGGTTTCGGAGGTACCCAGGATCGGCACCCGGATGGGATGCTTTTCATACATCTGCTCCATGAGCTTTTCAAACACCTGGCTGTCCGGTGCGTCCAGGTTCATGCCGATCTCCTGATCGATGATACCCATCTCCCGCTGGACGCTGTCCGCCGGGAACCAGGGGGTCGACACGAATTCCAGCAGCAGCTTCAGGTTTTCCATGAAGTTTTCCGTGCAGCTGAAATAGTAGGCGGTCATGTCATAGCTGGTAAAGGCGTTGACATTGGCGCCCAGAGCGGCAAATTCCGCCGTCACATCCCGCTCCGGCAATTCAAACATTTTGTGTTCCAAGAAATGCGCCACGCCGGCAGGCGTCTGATAATTTTGCCCGTCCAGGCAGAAGGCGGTATGCACCGCGCCGTAGTCCGTGACGAAGTAGGCCAGCTTCCGGGTAAAGCCCGGCCGCAGCACCACCGCCACCGTCAGGCCATTGGAAAGCTTGGAAAAATGCACTTTTTCATCCAGCATCGGATATTCCCGGATCATTCCGCCACCCCCTTCAGGAAGAAGCTGGAGTGCAGCTTCAGGCTGTTGGCGGCCTCCACCGCCTGATGTAGATCCACCTGCTCCACCGCCTTGCGGTAGCTTTTCAGATCCATGGTGCCGCCGCTGAGGGCGGCAGTGCCGTAGTAACCCTCCACCGCGCCGGGAGCATCGTGGACGCCCCGCAGGGAGGAAAGGATGGCTTCCTTGGCGCTGTCCAGCTCCTGCCGGGTGATATCGCCCTTTTGGCAGGCCTCCAGCTGGGCCATCACTTCCCGGCGCACCAGGTCTTCTTTGTCCGTGTCGATGCCGGCAGACACCGTCAGGATGCCCTTGGTGCCGTAATAACCGGAGCCGATGGCATAGCAAAGGCTCATTTTTTCCCGGATGTTCATAAACAGCTTGCTGGTCATCCCCGCGCCGAAGACCGTATTGAGTACCTGCATGGCCGCAAACCGGGGATCCCGGTTGGTCACCGGGGTCGTAAAGCCCATGCACAGCTTGGCCTGGGCCACATCCATTTCTTCCGATGTATGGCTGGCGCCCGCGTCGTGGAAGGCAGTCTGCCCGGGAAGGGCCTCCCGTTGTCCGGTCAGGCCTTCAAACAGGGGCCGCAGGGCCTGGGCCACCTGCTCCGGCTCCGCGGAACCCACATAGAACAGCTCCACCGGAGACTGGGCCAGGATCTTTTCATAATGGCGGTACAGCTTTTCTCCGTCAATGGCCTCTACCGACGCCACATCGCCTAACCGGGGTACGCCGAAGCTGTCCTCCCGGCACATATTGCGCAGCAGTTGGCCGGCGGCATAGGCCCGCTTGTCGCTCTTTTCCGACTCAATGGTGGCGATGAGGTTTTTCTTTTCGCTTTCCACATAATCCGCCCGGAACACCCCATCCCGCAGGTCCGGATCTCGCAGCAGCTGCCCCACAAAGTCCATCATAGGCACCAGCACCGCGTCCCCCTTCAGGGCGAAGCGATCCTGGATAAAGGCGCAGTAAAAGCCGGTGGTCTGGTAATCGCCGATGCGCCGCACCAGGGCGCTGACCGACGCGCCGTACAGGTCATCCAGGCCCATGGTAATGGCACGCAGGTCGGGATAATTCCGGCAGCCTCGCAGCAGCACCGCCGGCAACAGGGCGTTCATCGCCGCTTCTTCCCGGCACATGGGCCGCACCAGCTGGATGCTCAGGCAGCTTTGCTTGAACCGGTGATCCCGGCGGCAGCGCAGGGTCACACCGGGTAAAATTGTCAGGGTTTGGATCATAAGAAACTCCTATTCTTTCATTCTGCCGTTTATTATATACCAGTTTCCCCAAAATAGGAAGTGGTCTTGGGAAAAAAGCCATCTTTCCGATTGCGCTTTTTCCCGGTATACGATATAATGGGTAAAAAACAAGAAGGAGGTCAGGCTATGGCTTGGCTGGAATTGACATTAGGCACCACCGCCGAAAGCGTGGACGAAACGGTTGCCGCCCTGACCGCCCGGGGCTTTGCGGACCTGGTCATTGAAGATCAGGCCCAGATCGAGGACTTTTTGGAGCAGAACCGGGCTTATTGGGATTACATTGATGAAGAACTGCAGGAAAAGCTCCAGGGCCTGAGTCAGATCAAGCTCTACCTGGAGGATACCGACACGGAAAGCCTTGCCCGGCTGGAGGCCTTTGCCGCGGAAAAAGGCCTGCCCCTGTCCAAGAACCTGATGGCGGAAACCAACTGGGAGGACAGCTGGAAGGACAACTACCCCCCTGTCCCCGTGGGAAACACCCTGGTGGTGCTGCCCTACTGGCTGGCGGACACGGACACCCAGGGCCGCAAGAAAGTGATCCTGGATCCCGGCCTCACCTTCGGCACCGGCGCCCACCCCTCCACCCAAATGGTCATGGCTTTCATGGAAAGCCATGTCAAACCCGGCAGTCGCTGCCTGGACCTGGGCAGCGGCAGCGGCATTTTGTCCATCGCCGCCCTGCGGCTGGGGGCTGCGTCTGCCGTGGGCGTGGAC
>JAZREG010000084.1:0-3372 GCA_045660725.1 Faecousia sp. | reverse complement strand
CGCATCATTGTCTCTACTACAAGTTGCTTAAACTCTGGCGTGTATCGCTTGTTTGGTACTCCTTTTGGCATAGAAAAACACCCCATTTCTTAGTACAAGTATTATACCATACTTGTCTAACAAATGGGGTGCAGTTCATTTTCGGCTCGGGGAATTTTGTTGTATCAGAAGGGACGCAGGCCGTTATATGCCACCAAACCATATCCGGGAATGTACTCATAGGGCTGGCCGTCGATCCAACTGCCGTAACCGGCAACGCCGACCCAGCTGCCGTCAGCAAAGGCGGTTTTGCCGTCCACATCGTAGACGACGCACCACTGGTGGGTCCACTGGTTGGGGTTGACATGGCCCCATTGGAAGCCCATATACTCCAAAATCAGGCCCAATGCCCGGACACAGCCGGCGCAGGACTGCTCGCCGGCGATGAAGACACCGTAGGGCGTGTTGTAGTACGGGCCGCTGGTGGTGTAATCTGCCTTGGCGGCATAGTCTATAACCACCTTGGCCGCCTTGGCTACCCGCTCCAGGTCGCTGGTCAGGCTGGCATCGGCCATGATGCTGTCCGCAATGGATTTGGCGATCACCCGGGCCTCCTCCATCTGCGTTTGGTTGAAGTTCCAGTCTTTGGAGGAGGTATGCACATCTTCGTTAATGTCGCCCACAAGAACGCAGACCACCTGAGATTCCGCCGCAGGCGTTGCCACGCCGTCGCATACCACATAGGCTCTTACTTTGAAGTAATTGGCGACGCGCATTTCCAAACCCGAGATGCCGGCCTCTGTGTCTTCCCATTTTTCACAATCCAGGTAGAAGGGGCCGTCTGCTTTTTCGGCCCGATACAGATTGTAGTAAACGGTGGCCGGTGTGCCGTCGGAATTTTTAAGGGCCGTCTGGTAGGCCGGCCAATTCAGGTAAGCGGCAGTCCAGCTGGCTTCCTCCCAGTTCAGCGTGAAACGCTCTCCGGGTACGACCGTGTCATCGGGCTTGGGGCCGGCGGGAGCAACTACATAAAAGATAAGAAAATCCTGGTAAACGTATTCCGTCCCGTTCCAAACGAACGCGTGGAGCGTCACCTTTCCGGGGGTCAGGCCGGTCAGTACGCCATCCCCACTTACTGAGGCAATGGTGGGATCTTCTATTTCAAACTTCAGAAGATCCGCAGAGCCGGCGAAGGAATAGGGGACAGAGGAAGAGGTGCCGGCCTTCAGGGTAACACCGTTGGGCACCTGGAAGCTGAAGGCCAGGGGATCCGGTGCGGTAGATTCCTCCGGTCCCACAACGAACAGGCAAAGCCAATCCCAAAGGATATATTCTCCATCCAGCAGGATGTATACCTCGATGTACACAGTACCCTCGGCGTAGCCGCTGACGATGCCGCTGCCGCTGACGATGGCAACAGAACTGTCATCCACCAGGAAGAACAGGATGTCCTCCGGGCCTACATAGGAATAGTCCAGCTGCAGATTTTCGCCTACCCGCAGCTTTGTGCCGTGGGGGGTGTTAAAATAGAAGGCGAAGGCAGGCAGCTCCGGCTGGGCCTCCGTCGTGGGGACGGTGGTGGCAGGTGCGGCTGTGGTAGTCGGTGTTGTGACCACCGGAGCGGGTGCTGTTGTGGGCGGGGGTGTTGTAGCCACAGGAGCCGGGGCCGTTGTAGCGGCAGGCACAGTGGGTTCGGGAGCGGTGGTAGGAGTCGGAGCGCCGGTGGTTTCCGGAGGTGTGGTCGGCACAGAAACGGTGGTTGTCACCGAGGTGGTAAGCACCGTGGTCGTCTGCCGGGGGACGGCGGTGGTGCCGGCGGTGGAGGTGCTGTTCGCCGGCTGGGTTTGCTCCGCATCGGTGGCGCTGCAGGCGCACAGGGATAGGATCAATAAGAATGCCAGGATCCATGAGAGGAACTGCTTCATACTTTTGGCTCCTTTCGGTGCGTGATTCGTTCCCTTTTATTGTAGCGGCGGGGAAGTGGAAAAGCAAGTGGGATGTTCCAAAAAATGGGGTTCTTTCTGTGAAGATGCAATAAAAATGCAGAACGCCAAGAGGGAATTCTGTTTACATCATTCGTGTAAAATGTCTTGCAAATCTGCGGGTATGTGCTATAATAGTCGGCATAAAAAACGATGCAGTTTCCTGAGAAAGGACTTTCTATGATACATTTGGCTGATCGGATGGCTGCTGTCCATTCGGATATTCGCGGCGAATTATATCGGGAGGCTCTGGCGATGCAGAGCCGGGGCATTGATGTAATGAAGCTCAACACCGGCAATCCCGCTGCCTTTGGCTTTCCTTTGCCGGAGAGCATTCGCGCCGCTTTGGAGGGTAATGCCCACAAGGCAGTGCCTTACTGTGATTTTCAGGGCATGCCCGAAGCCCGGGATGCCATCGCCCGGTACTGCCGCAGTAAGGGCATCGAGGGTGTGGAGCCCGGGGATGTGTTCGTTGGCAACGGTGTCAGCGAGGTGGTGAATTTTGCGCTCATGCCTCTGCTGAATCCCGGGGACGAGGTGCTGATTCCCACGCCCACCTATTCCCTGTGGAGCAACACCATCCTGTTGGCAGGTGCAAAGCCGGTCTACTATCGGTGCGATGAAGCCTCCGACTGGAATCCGGATGTGCAGGATCTGAAGCGGAAGGTCACCCCCAAGACCCGCGCCATGGTCATCATCAATCCCAATAATCCCACCGGCGCCCTGTACGACACCCAGGTATTGAAGGATATGCTGGAGGTAGCACGGGAGCATGATCTCATCGTATTCTCTGACGAGATCTATGACCGATTGGTGATGGACGGTAAGACCCACGTGTCCACCGCTGCCCTGGCACCGGATCTTACTGTGGTGACGATGAATGGCCTGAGTAAGTCCCATTGCCTTTGCGGTTACCGCTGTGGCTGGATGGTCATCAGCGGCCCCCGGCAGGTGACGGAGGATTACCGCCGTGGCATTGTAGAGCTGACCTCCATGCGGCTGTGTTCCAATGCGTTGGGACAGCTGGCGATCCCCGCTGCCATTGCCGATGAGGAGACACCTGCGTCCATGATTCGTCCCGGCGGCCGGATCTACGAGCAGCGGGAGGCCACTGTGGAAGTGCTGAAGGATATTGAGGGCCTGTCTTTCGTAAAGAATACCGGCGCTTTCTACATGTTCCCCCGGCTGGATGCCAAGCGCTTTGGCATCACCGATGATAAGGTGTTTGCCCGGGATCTGCTCCTGGCCACCCGGATCCTGGTGGTACCCGGCAGCGGCTTTGATTGGCCGGATCCGGACCATTTCCGGCTGGTGATGCTGCCGCGGGCAGAGGAACTTCGGGAGGCAATGCTCCGGATGAAGGATTTCCTGGGGACTTATCACCAAAAGTAAAGAAAACCGCCCCGGGGAG
>JAZREG010000083.1:0-5501 GCA_045660725.1 Faecousia sp. | reverse complement strand
GACCCAGAGCGGGGCCGACAGGGGGGGAAGCGGTTGCCTTTGCGGCGTTGATCTGCAGTTTGATAATGCCAGTGACTTTCTGTGCCATAATAAGCACCTCCTGAATAAAATGTGGTAATGATGCGCTTTTACGCATTTTTTGCGGGGTGTTTCAACCCCTCCCACGTTCCGACCGATGAAATCGGTCCGATGCGTTTACTGGGATACGACCTCAACCATATCGAGCTCGAACTCGACGGAGGTCTCGCGGCCAAACATGGAAACGACCACGCTGACGCGGTTTTTGTCGATCTCCACGCTGTCCACACGGCCGGTGAAGCTGCGGTCTGCGTAAACGGTGATGACGACGGGAATCTTGTAGCCCTCCATAGCCTGGGTACGGGCGTTGAATTCCTTAATGAAAGCGGCGATGTTCACGCCGTGCTGACCCAGAGCGGGACCAACAGGGGGGGAAGCGGTTGCCTTAGCGGCGTTAATCTGAAGCTTGATAATACCAGTGACTTTCTGTGCCATTATAAGCACCTCCTGAATAAAATGTGGTAATATGCGTCTTGCGCATTTCTTTCGGGGCCATACGCCCCTCCCACGTTCCGGCCGGAAATTTCCGACCCGATGCGTTTACTGGGATACGACCTCAACCTGATCGAGTTCAAACTCGACAGAGGTCTCACGACCAAACATGGATACCACCACGTTGACCGCGTTGTTGTCCAGCTCGATGCTCTCCACCGTGCCGGTGAAGGAGCTGAGGGGACCGTCGAGAATCCGGACAGTATCGCCCACTTCGTAGTTGACGATGATTTCCTTCTTCTCCACACCCATGGCATAAACTTCGTCTTCGGTCAGGGGAGTGGGGTCATTGCTGGAGGAACCAACAAAGCCGGTCACGCCGCGGATGTTCCGAATGACATGCCAGGTGTCATCGCTATAAACCATCTTAACCAGCACATAGCCGGGATAGACCTTCCGGTCGTAGGTCTTGCTGACGCCGGATTCATTGATCTCAGTGACGGTCTCCATGGGGATGGAGATGGCCAGGATCCGATCCTGAAGCTGGCGCCTTTCAATGGTTTTCTCGATGGTTGCCTTTACAGTGTTTTCATAACCGGAGTAGGTATGCACAACATACCATCTTGCAGCCTCTGCCATAGCTCGTTACCTTAATGGAAAGCGTCGATGAGCAGAGTAACCAGGTTCTGAGCGACAAAGTCGAAAGCCCAGATGAACACGCCGACGACCAGAACACAGGCCACGACGGTCAGGGCGTTCTTCAGCACCTGCTTGGGGGTAGACCAAACGACCTTCTTCAGCTCGCTCTTGAGCTCGCGGAAGTACTTGCAGATCTTGCCCCAGGTTCTAACGAACCAGTTTTCCTTCTTGACTTCTGCCATTTGTGGGGCCTCCTTACTTGGTCTCGTTGTGAGTGGTGTGCTTTCTGCAGAATCTGCAGTACTTCTTCATCTCGAGACGGTCGGGGTCGTTCTTCTTGTTCTTCATGGTGTTGTAGTTTCTCTGCTTGCACTCGGAGCATCTCAAAGTGACTTTCACGCGCATAACGGCACCTCCTTAAATTTGCCTCCCTGTATCACTCCGCCCAGGTAAAAATTTAGGAAGCGGTTACTACAATCACCGCCCGGAGCTGAAAAAATAGGCGCACAAAGAAAACCCTTTTTTTCACAGGTAGAGTCATTCTACCACAGGATGGTGCGCTAGTCAACAATTATTTTTACTTTTTTCTCGGTTTTTTACAGAATTTCCAGTAAAAACAGATATATTCCCATTGCATACCGTTGTCCCTGCAGGGCATATGCTGTAGGGAGGTGATGGACATGTGGAAAACGGATTGGAAACGGTATTTGCCCTGGGTCGCGGTGACGGAGTTTGTCGGAATTTTGGCAGGGATCCTGAGCAGGGGAGGGTCGAACCTGTATGCGATGATGGAAAAGCCGCCGCTTTCACCGCCGGCCGTAGTATTTCCTGTTGTATGGACAGTACTGTATGCGCTTATGGGCATCGGTGCGGCCAGGGTGTACGGAAGTGAGGACTCTGTCTGGCGAAAATGGGGGCTGAATCTGTTTGTGATCCAGCTGGTGGTGAATTTCTTTTGGCCTTTGATCTTTTTTTATGCACAGGCCTATGGTTTAGCCTTGATATGGCTGCTGCTCCTTTGGGCGCTTGTATTGGCGCAGATCCTTCTTTACCGGAAGGTGGATCGGCTGGCCGCGGTGCTGCAGATTCCGTATTTGCTGTGGTTGACCTTCGCAGCGTACCTGAATTTTGCCGTTTGGCAGATGAATCTGTGAAATAATCCTTTGCTTTTTCCCAAAGTTGGAATATAATAGGGAAAACGGACACAAAGGAGTACCTTATGAAGATCATGGGAATCGATTACGGCGATGCCCGCACCGGTATCGCAATTTCTGACCTGCTTTGCACCATCGTGGGCAGCACCACGGTGGTACCCAGCCGGAACGTGGAGAAGGCCATTGCAGATATTGTACGGCTGGCGAAGGACAATTCCGTGGGCCAGCTGGTGGTTGGCCTACCCCGGAATATGGACGGAACAGAGGGCCCCAGAGCCGCACTGTGTCGGGAGTTTGCCGCGCGGCTGGAGGAGGCCACCGGCCTGCCGGTGACCATGTGGGATGAGCGCCGCACCACCGTGGAAGCCCACAACATCCTCTCCCAGCATAATTATCACGGCAAAAAGCGCAAGGATACGGTGGATGCGGTGGCTGCCTCTTTGATCCTGGAGGGCTATTTGGCTTTTCGCGGTCGGTAAAACAACTCCTTCAGCCCTGTGATCAGGAGCAGTCCGCCGAAAAGCTTTCGGGCCAGCTCTGTGTGGATCACGCCGCCAATATAAGAGAATAACGCCGCTGTTGCGCACCCTGCCAGGATCCCGGGAAGCTTGTCCCGGAGCTGCAGGGTGCCCTTTTTTAGGCGTACTAGGGAAACGCTGCCGGCGCAGATCAGAAAGAACAGTAAATTTACTGTTTGGGCAATGGCCCCTTCCATTCCGATAACCATGGTCAGCCACAGGATCAGCAGCGATCCGCCGCCAATGCCCAGGGCCGCCAAATAGCCCAGTACCAGCCCGACAAACAGTGCAAAGGGGAAGGAATTTACCATAGCAGACGCACACCTCCCCACAGGATCATGATGCCAAGCAACCGATGCAGCCATTTTACAGGAATATACCGCCCGGTAAAGGCCGCCACGATACCCCCGGGAATACTGCCCAGCAAATAGGGAATACCCAGAAGGAAACCTTCCGGTATATTTTCTATCCGGAAGACCAGGGAAACCGCACAGATAGGCAGGATCGTTGCTACTGAGGTAGGGAAGACGTCCTCCTCGCGGATCTGCGTTAACAGAGAAAGAAGCGGCACAAATATCATGCCGCCGCCCGCACCGAATAAGCCGTTGACCGCTCCTGCAACGGCACCAGCGATAAGATAACCGTAATTCATCCAAGTCACACTCCTGACAGTATTGTGTGAAAAGCGGACGAAAAGTATACAAAACCGGCCGGACCCGAAGATCCGTCCGTTTTATAATTACTTCATGACCTTATCCCATTCCATACCGGACAGGTCGATCTCGGTGATGACGGTCTTTTCCTTCAGAGCGTCATGCCAAGCGGTCATTTCCTCGTTGAGCTTTGCGTAGGAGATCATGTAATCACGGTAGGTCTCCTCTTTGGTCTCCACGAAGTACATCACATGGTAGCCGTACTCGGTTTCCACGATACCGGTGTCGCCGGGCTGACGAGCAGCGTCGAAGCACCAATCGTTGAATGCGGTCACCATCTGGTGGGGGTAGACATTCTCATACAGGCCGCCATTTTCCTTGGAGCCGGTGTCATCGCTGTGCTCCTTGGCCAGAGCGGCAAAGGCGTCCTTATCAGCCTTTTCGCCGTCCTTCCACTTGTTCAGCAGCTTCTCAGCCTCGAGCTTGGCGGTGTTCTTCTGAGCGTCGGTGTAGGTCTTGTTACCGTTGGCATCGGTGACGCCGCCCTCAAACTGGACCAGGATGTGCATCACATCCACCAGCTTGGTCTTGTTCTCGTCTCTGGAGACGAAGTAAACGATCTGGTAGCTGGTGACCTCAGTGGTCTCCTTGCCGTTGGAATCGGTGGAGGTGCTGGAGATCTTGAAGGACTTTACATCCTTGGGATCACGCAGACGCTTGGCCAGCCACTCCTGGATGTCCTTGCTGGAAATTTCGCTGTACAGAGTATCTTCGTACTCGGTAGCGGAGACGGTCTTGCCCTTGTTGATGCTCAGAGCCTTGATGGCCTTGTTAAAGGCTTCCATGTTGGCGTACTTGCCGGAGGCCAGGGTCTTAGCATCAGCCTCAGCTGCCTTGGCAGCGGCGGCCTTTTCAGCATCGGTGTAGGTGACCTTGCCGGAGGAATCCTTGGTGCCGCCGGTCAGGTAGTCAGAGACCTTGACGTTATAGATGCCGAAGTTGAAGGAGGAGTACTCGTGGTAGTTGTCCTTCTCATAAGCGCGGAGGTCGGCGTCGGTGTAGGTTTCCTTCAGATCCTCAGCGTAGGCATCATAGTAGGAAGAAGCCAGGGTGTTGATGGTGTAGTAGTTTTTGTAGGTCTCCATGTTGGCGCCGGCGCCGTAAGTAGCACGCAGGTAAGCATCTACGCTGGAGTAGCCGTAGTAAGCAGCCATCAGCTCAGAGGAGTCCAGAGCGCTCTCCAGGGATTCCTTGTCTTCCTCGGTCAGCTCGTGGCCGGCAGCCACAGCGGCTTCGTACAGGGACAGAACGTTCTTGGCATTGTCCTTAGCGTCCTTCATGAAGTGGTCAGCCCAGGTGCCGCCGGTGCCGTAGGCCTGTGCGTTCAGGGGCTTGCTCATGTCAAAGCCCAGGAAGAAATCCACATAGCTGCCGTAGTAGCTGTAGGCTTCATTATAATACTTGTTGATGGCGTCCACATAGTAGTAGCTGAAATCGGTGGTGCTCAGCTCGTGGCTGCCAACAGTGATCGCAGCGGTATTGCGGTTGATGGCGCCGATGATGGGAATGCGGACAGCAACACCAATCATGATCGCGACCACCAGGATGATGGCGACGATGAAGGTGGTGGTGTAGTTCTTAAGCTTCTTAGCTTCTTTTTCGGCCTGCAGCTGCTTTTCGGTCATCGCTGCGGCATTCTGCTCCTTGCGGAGCTTCTTCTTGCTGGATGCGCTCATGTGATCATTTCCTCTCATAGTCCTATTGGTTGCGTTGCGCTTGTGCGCACATAGACCGCTGTATTATAACTGATATTTTCTCAGGTTGCAAGGGTTTTCTTTCGATTTTCATCAAAATTCACAAATTGTTTTGAAATAAATACTTTTTTGACCCATAAAAACAGAAAAACATGGGGGACAGAAGTCCCCCATGCCCTTGACCCGCTTTGGCCGTGCGCATCCAATTATGACCTGCACCAATGGGCAGGTGGGTCGCCGCTCCGGATCTGAACTGCTCCCAACGTCCGCTTA
>JAZREG010000082.1:0-9474 GCA_045660725.1 Faecousia sp. | reverse complement strand
GGGGGGGTGGGGGGGGGTGAAGAACCAGCCGGCAATGTGGGGGACGGCCTGACCGGTCAGCTCCTTCAGCCGGTACAGCAGATACCGGGCGTCATTCCGGGTACCGCCGTCCACCACCAGGATGGCACCGCTTTCGTCCCGGAGGATGTGGCTTTGCATATAGTGATGGGTGGCGTTTCGCATCAACCAAAATTCGTTTTTGCCCATGTCAGAACCTCCCAAGGGGTGTTTTTCTCAGTATAGCACAGTTTTCCGGGGGATACAAGAAAAAGGCGTGCCGATCGGCACGCCTTTTTGATTACAGAACTTTTTTCAGGAACTCCTGGAGCCGGGGATGCTTGGGCGCATCGAAGATGGCCTCGGGAGTGCCCTGTTCCAGGATCTTGCCCTCGTCCATGAACAGCACCCGGTTGCCCACTTCCCGGGCAAAACCCATCTCGTGGGTGACCACCACCATGGTCATGCTGGAGGCGGCCAGTTCCTTCATAACCTCCAGAACCTCGCCGACCATTTCCGGGTCCAGGGCGGAGGTGGGTTCGTCAAAGAGCATGACCTCAGGCTCCATCATCAGCGCCCGGACGATGGCTACACGCTGCTTCTGTCCGCCGGAGAGCTGGATGGGATACGCACCCGCCCGATCCTCCAGGCCGACCCGCTTCAGCAGCGCCAGGGCCTTCTGGGTGGCCAGTTCCTTGGGCATTTTCAGGACTTTTACGGGAGAGAGGATCATGTTTTCCAGGATGGTCTTGTGGGGGAAGAGGTTGAAGTGCTGGAACACCATGCCCATCTTCTGCCGGTGGAGGTTGATGTCCACCTTCTCCACTTTGCCCTGCTTATTGAGGAATTTCTTCTTGGTAATGTCGATGTTGTGGAAGATGATCTCACCATCGGTGGGCACTTCCAGCAGATTCAGACTCCGCAGCAATGTGGACTTGCCGGAGCCGGAGGGGCCGATGACCACCATCACATCGCCCTTGTTCACATCTACGGTAACATCGTCCAGGGCCCGGATGGCGCCCTTGTTGTAGTGTTTCTTCAGGTTCTTGACCTGGATCAGCTTAGCGCTTGTCTCCACGGCTCATCCTCCTTTCGAAATATGCAATGATCTTGGAGGTGGGGAAGCACAGGCAGAAGTAGATCGCCGTGGCAACCAGCAGAGGCTCCATGATGATAAAGTTGGCACCGCGAATGGCATCTACCGCAAACATCAGCTCCTGCACACCGATGGTGTAGCAGATGGAGGATTCCTTGATGATGACCACGAATTCGTTGGCGATGGCCGGCAGAATGTTCTTGATGGCCTGGGGAAGAATGATGTTGGACAGGGTTTGGGCCTTGGTCATGCCCAAGCTCCGGGCAGCTTCGGTCTGGCCGCCGTCGATGGACTGAATGCCGGAGCGGATGATCTCGCACAGGTAAGCACCGGAGTTCATGCCCAAAGCGACTACGCCGGGGATAAACCGGTTGAACTTCAAAAATCCGAACAGAGTAAAATTGGGCAGATCAATGAGCTTGCCGAAGACACCGTGATAGATGATCATGATCTGCACCAGCACAGGGGTAGAGCGGAGAATCTCTACATAGGCAGCAGCGAAAAAGGAGATGGGGTTCAGCTTGCTCAGGGCAATGAGCGCCTTGTTGTTGCGCACACGACCCCGGCGGTCGTAGGCCAGGAAACGCAGAGGCCGAACATCGCTCATACGCATCAGCGCCAGGATGATGCCCAAAATGAAGCCGATGACCACCGTGCAGGCGGCCAGCATCACGGTGACGATCAGGCCCTGCTCAATAAGCTTTGCATAGCGGAAGGTTTTTTCAAAACCCGCCGAGGTGACGAAACTATCCATGAAATAATCCTTTCAATTACACATCAAATTCCTCCCCGGGATCCGGGGAGGAATCCGATTATTCATTTAGCCAGCGTTGGTGGTGGGAACCTTGCCGTCGGGATCCAGCATACCCTGGTAGTTGTCGCCGGCAGCCAGGTTGTTGGCCTCTTCCAGGAACTTGGCGAAGGTGCCTTCGTCAACGCACTTGTTCAGGGCTTCGTTAACATACTTCATCAGATCCGCATTGCCCTTCTTGACGCCGATGACATTGCCTTCTGCTTCGTAGGGAACTTCGCAGACGATCTGCAGATCGGAGTAGTTCTTCTGATAGGAGGCAGCCACATCCCATTCCACGTACGCGCCGTCAATCTTGCCGGACAGCAGCTCGGTGATGATGTCGGTAGCCTTGGTCAGGTTGATGATATTGGCGTTGGGGCTGAACTCCGCGGCCAGGTCGATCTGGATGGTGCCGGACTGAGCGGCGATGGTGAACTCGCTGCTGTTGGTGGAAGCCAGGTCAGTGAACTTGGAGGCGTTGGCCTTGGTGGTGATGAAGGCCTGCTTGCCTTCGTAGTAAGTATCGGAGAAGTCCATAGCCAGCTCACGCTCGGGCTTGGGGGACAGACCGGCCAGGGCCAGGTCAGCCTTGCCGTTCTGCATCTCACCGATGATGCCGTTGAAATCCATGGGCACGACTTCCAGGGTCAGGTCCAGGTAGTCGGCGATGTACTTTGCCAGTGCCATGTCAAAACCGGCCAGGGTGGGGGTGCCGTTCTTGTCCAGGGCGTAGAACTCATAGGGTGCGTAGTCGGGGGAAGTGATGACGGTCAGGTAGCCTTCCTTCACGGTCTTCAGGTTGTACTTGTTCTTGCCGGGGCCGCCCTCAGCGGCGGTGCAGCCTGCAAAGATGCTGGCGAGCATCAGGATGGCCAGGATAGCAGCAATCAGTTTCTTCATTTTTCATTCTCCTTTTCCTCAATTGCCCGGGGGCGAATTTGATGTTTGCATTATAACGCGAATATTATGCATCGTCAATTGTGAGTAAATACAAGATACAAAGAGAATGTCAATAAAACCCGTGCATTATGCACAAAAATGCGGATATATGGTGCATAAATGAATAAACGGGCTGGAATGGATGTGAATAAACGAGTGAATATATGCGTATTTATATTCATTCAAAGGACAAATTTTGCTGCAAAGTGTGCGTTAACTCGTAGACGACTGTATTTATGGTGTGGATTTTATTCATGTGAATGCCCATTTCCACCGGCAGACCGGTGTCCTTGGAGATCACCAGATAACCGCCGGCCAGCTGGGTCTCGGATGCCTCGGCGGCTTCGTCCAGGTTTACCTGGAGGAAATCGGCGATGGTGGTCATCAAATCTGCACAAAAGCTGTCGTTTCCGGAAAGCTCCAGGCGAATGGTGCTGCCGTCGTCGGTGACGGTGGCGTCAGCCAGGTATTTCACCGCCATCAGGCCGGAGAGCAGCTCGTCTTCCGCCAGGCGGCGCATTTGCTTCGCGGTGACCCAATCCTGGACCTTAGGCTCGCCATTGTTGACCTGGGAGGTGAACACGCCGTCCTGGAATCGGTCCAGCTGGGTCGTGGCGGTCACTTCGCCCCGGTAATCGGACAGAGTGACATTGTACTGAGCGGTGGCGGAAAGGGTGTCGCCAAAGCCGGACAGGGACAGTTGGGTGGTCTGATTGTAGGTCAGGGGAATGGCGTCGCTGAAAATCGTTTCTGTGGCCTGGCAGGAGACCTTTTCCGCGGCGTAGACATCGCCGGCTGCCTGGATCAGATATTTCAGGGCATCCAGGGAGGTCAGGGGGACGCATTCCTGGTCGTGGGCCGGGTGCTTGGCGCTCAGATCCAGGCTCTTGGGGGCAGTAGCCTGGACGGTAAGATCCAGGACATAGGCAACATCCCCCAGGCGATATTCCGCGTGGTAGCCGGTCTGCATCAGGTTGCCGGCGAAATCCAGGATGGCGGTGCCGGTGGCGGAGATCAGGGTGGCATCCTCGGTGGTGACCCAGGACTCCAGCTGCTTGGGTTGGGTAAAGGTCAGCAGGATGGTGTTATCGGCGTATTCCCGGGTGACGGTGCCGTAAAGGTCGCCGGTGACCAAAATGGCGGGGACCTGCCGGGCGGTAAAGGCAGAGGCTTTCATCTTCGAGGAGAAGTAGCAGCCGTTGACCACCGCATAAGCCAGCCGATCACAGTAGGCTTCCGTATAGGTGGTGGTGTAGCTGCCGTAGCGCAGGGTCTCTTCCACCACAGCGGTCATGGTTGTTTTGCCTATCTTGCTGTAGGAGGCGGTACCGGTGACGGTGCGGGGCAGGGTGTTGGCGCCGACGGTGCGGGTCTCGGCCATGGAATAGGAAAGGATCAGGTTTTTGGCCTGATCCACAGGCTGCCGGGCCCGGTCATACTGCTCCAGGGGCGCGATGGGGATGGTGGTGACGGGGGGCGTGGTTTCCGGGACTTCCCGGTGGCAGCCGGCCAGCAAAAGGGCCAGGATACACAGAACCAGCGCGAAACTAAAATATGTAGATCGCATCATTTCGTAACTCCTTTATGAATGCCGGGGCGGCCCCGGACGGCCACATTATAGCGCAATTTGTCCAAAATGTCAAGAAATCCCCAAAACCGGGGAAAATACCCAACATTTGCGGAAAAATAACCCCCCGGAGAGCAGCACTCTCCGGGGGCAAGATCACCGATCGTCTCGGTCGAAATTGTGGATCCAGTTTCCTTTCAGCAGGTAGAAGGCAAATACGATGGTACTGCAGGCCCAGGTGATGGGATACGCCCGGGAAACGGTCTCCAGCGCATTGATCAGGGGAACGGCCAGGGTGATGTAGGTCACCCGCAGAACGCACCAGCAGCTGAGCATGGTGAGCATGGGGATGGTGGCTTTGCCCGCACCCCGAAGGGTACCCGCCGCGCAATGGGAGAAAGCCAAAAGTCCGAAGAACAGGCAGATGGTACGCAAATGGCGGGTGCCGTAGGCCACCACCTCCGGATCGTCGTTGAAAAGGGCGATCATTTCCGGCGCCAGGGCATACATGGCAAGGCCAATCAGTTCTGCCAGGGTTATGCAGCACACAAACCCAAAGGCCACCGCTTTTTTTACCCGGTCATGCTTTTTGGCGCCCAAATTCTGCCCCACGAAGGTGGCCAGGGCTTGGGAGAAGCAAGTGATGGGCATAAACGCGAAGCCCTCCAGCTTGGAGTAGGCGCCGCAGCCGGCCATGGCGGCCTTGCCGAAGCTGTTGATATTGCTCTGCACCACCACATTGGCCAGGGCAATCACGGAGTTTTGCACACCGGAGGGCAGGCCGTAGCGGATGATCTGCTTCATGCTGTCCCAATGGAAGCGGATCCGCTTCGGGTTCAGCCGGTAAGGACCGTCGCAACGCAGCAGCCGCAGGCAGCATAGAGCCGCGCTGACGCCTTGGGACAGCGTGGTGGCGATGGCGGCAGAGCCTACGCCCCAGTGGAAGACTGCCACAAACAGCAGATCCAGCACCACATTGATCCCGGAGGACAGGATCAGGTAGTAAAGGGGGTGGCGGCTGTCGCCCACGGCGTGGAGGATGCCCACGAAGATATTGTACATCACCGTGAACAGTGCGCCGCAGAAATAGTAACGGAAGTAGGTGATGGATTGGGGCAGCACATCTGCAGGGGTATCCATCCACCGAAGGATCTGGGGAGTCAGTATGACACCGGCCACCGTCAGCACCAGGCCGGAGACCAGGCCGAAGGCCACATCTGTGTGAATGGCCAGGCGCATTTTCTCGTAGTCTTTGGCGCCGAAGTACCGGGCGATGATCACGCCGGCGCCCATAGCAATGCCATTGAAAAAGCTGACCATCATAAAGATCAGGCTGCCGGAGGAGCTGACCGCCGCCAGGGCATCCTGGCCGATGAAGTTGCCAACGCACCAGGAGTCGAAGGCGTTATAAAATTGCTGAAAAAGATTTCCCAGGAACAGCGGCAGGGCGAACAGGAGCATCTTTTTCCAAATAGGGCCTGTGGTAAGCAGGCCGCGATCGGATTCCATGGGGAGCTCCTTCCTTAGGCCAGTTCCTTGGCCATGGTCATGACCACCTGGGCGCACCGCCGGGCGGCAATGGCCTCGAAGGTGGGGTAGTCCATTTCGGCGCTGTCGTCAGCCTTGTCGGAGATGGCCCGCAGGATCACGAAGGGAACGCCGTTGCGGTAGGCGGTGTGGGCGATGGCGGCGCCCTCCATCTCTGTGCAAAGGG
This sequence comes from Faecousia sp., assembly GCA_045660725.1. GTDB lineage: Bacteria > Bacillota > Clostridia > Oscillospirales > Oscillospiraceae > Faecousia. The sequence continues at coordinate 3,368 of JAZREG010000082.1, read as the reverse complement.
CCTGGGTCTTGGCGATGATGGCATCCTTGGCGCTCTTTTCCGCCACGAACAGGTCGCCGCTGGCCACCCGGCCGGTGCAGTGATGACCGGGATGCACCGCTTCCGCGGCGGCGGTGGCCCGGGCAATCATATCTTTGTCTGCCGGGAAGGCTACGGTGTCCATGCCCGGCACTCGGCCCATTTCGTAGCCGAAGTGGACGCAGTCAAAGTCGTGATACATGGCGTCCCGGCTGATTACCAGGTCACCGATATCCAGCTGGGCGCACAGGGAGCCGGCGATGCCGGTGTTGACCAGGTGGGTCACCCCAAACTGACCGCACAGGGCCTGGGCGCAGATGGCGGCATTGACCTTGCCGACACCGCATTGGACGACCACTACCTCAACTTCGCCCAGCAGGCCTTCACAGAATTCCATGCCGGCGGTGTGGGTGACGGTCAGGTCTTTCATATTTTCTTTCAGCAGGGCGATCTCGATGGCCATGGCGCCGATGATTCCAAGTTTCATATGATTCTCCTTATTCCGGATAGACCAGCCGGTCTTCGGTGATGTTTTCTAAGAGGGCTGCGTATTTTCTGCCCCAGTAATTTGCGATGGGCAGATTCATGTCCAGGTAATTGGCGCAATCCTTGGCGGAGGCCCCGGGAACTTCCCCGGTAAAGTCCGCGATAAAGCGGAAGCAATCCCGCACCAACTGCAGCACATCCCGGGAACTCAGATCGCCCGAGAGCAGCAGGTAGAAGCCGGTGCGGCAGCCCATGGGGCCAAAGTACAGCACCTTGTCCTGCCAGGCAGGTTCGTTGCGCAGGTAGGTGGCGGCCAAATGCTCCATGGTGTGCATTTCCGCGGTGTTCATCACCGGTTCCTCGTTGGGACTTGTCAGCCGCAGATCAAAGGTGGTGACGGTCTCGCTGCCGACTTTGTCTTTCCGGGAAACATACAGGCCCGGCTGCAGCTTGATATGGTCAATGGTAAAGCTTGTGATCTTTTTCATAAGTATCTCCCGCTCATTTGTTATTACTGCAATTGACGGCATCGATGGCGATGACCAGCAGAAGACCGGGGATCTCGTCGTCGATGCGTTCATAGGTCAGGGTGTAGGTATCGCCCCAGGTCAGCAGCTCCTTTTCGATGTTCATCACCTGGCGACTGCCCTGGAAAACGCTGTAATCCCAATGCATCATGTCACCGTCCACGGTCCATCCCTTGAAATCCACTTGATAGCGGGGGAAGAAAAAAGAGAATTCCTTCCGGATGGTGCCGACGGTCCGGCCGCCGATGACGATCTCGAATTGGGGCAGGAAGGTCAGCAGCTTCTGATGGATAGAACCCACTTCCTGGCCGCTTCGCTTGTCATAGACATGGATCTGATGACCAAAGGCGAACAGCTCTGCTTCCACATAATACCGGGCTTCGCCGTTTTCGTCATAAACATCATAGGTATCGCCCCAGGCGAAGACCCTTTGCTTGATTCGCAGTTGCATGTAACCGCCTCCTTTGGGAATCATTTTACTGCAAAACGGTGGCAATTGCAAGCAAAAAGCAACTCAACCGCCTGTTGACGGCAAGACAACCGCCGGTTGAACCGAAAGAAAGGGAAAATTAACGAATGATTGATAGCTTTTTTTCCGGTTTGTGATATGATGGTGACAGAAAGAAAGCAGGAGGGACTGTTATGGAAAAAACAATGGGAAAACGCATCGCAGAGCATCGCAAGCGCCTGGGGCTGACTCAGGATGCCCTGGCGGAAAAGCTGGGTGTCACCGCCCAGGCAGTGAGCAAATGGGAAAATGATCAGTCCTGCCCGGATATCGCCACGCTGCCCCAGCTGGCACAGATCTTCGGTGTTACTACCGACGAGCTGCTGGGCTGCGGCCAAAGGGTGCATGAAGCGGAAGTGGTTCGGGAAGCGGAAGCGGACGAAACCGACGGCGTACATATTCAAAAAGGGAACTGGGAATTCCGCTGGGACAGCGGCAGAAGGGACGCGTTGGCCTTTGCCCTTTTTGTGCTGCTGGTCGGCGGCGTGCTGCTGGCAGCCCGGCTGCTGCAATGGGAAGTGTCCTTTTGGGAAGTGCTGTGGCCCAGCGCTCTGCTGATCTTTGGCCTGGGGCGGCTGCTGCATAAGTTCTCTTTCTTCAGTATCGGCTGCACCTTGTTTGGCGGCTATTTCCTGCTGGAAAATGTGGGCATCACCCAGCTGAATTTGGCAGGTGAACTGATCTTCCCGGTGCTGATCCTGATCTTTGGCCTGAGCCTGCTGGCAGATGCCCTGCGCAAGCCCAACAAGCCCAAATTCCACATCTCCCGGGATGGGGTGAAGATTTGCGACGAAAAGAGCAACCCCAAGCGTGGACAAAATAACTACACCACCGACGAGGACAGCTTTGTTTGGGATGTGTCCTTCAGCGAGAGTACTCGGGTGATACAGCTGCCCCGGCTGGCTGAGGGCGAGATCAACATGAGCTTTGGCGAAGTGACGGTGGACCTGACCGGCTGCGGTAAGATCATCGACGGTTGCCAGCTGGAGGCCAATTGCTCCTTCGGTGAGCTGGAGATCCTGGTGCCGAAGTGCTGCCGGGTGCTGCCGGAGTCCAACACGGCCTTTGCGTCTGTGACCTTTGAAGGTGAGCCGGCTGCGGATGCGACCACCACCATTCATGTGGAGGGCAACGCCAGCTTCGGTGAAATTACAATTCGATATGTGTAAATTTGAGGCGGCGCTGTGCGCCGCCTCTTTTCGTGATGGAACTTTGGGTTTCATTTGACAAACGCCGGGAATGTGGTACAATATCCCCATAAATCTACACCTGAGGTGATTCCTATGGATAAGAAACTGAGTATGGAAACCCTGTGCATCCAGGCCGGCTACAGCCCCAAAAGCGGCGAACCCCGGCAGATCCCCATTGTGCAGAGCACGACCTTTAAGTATGCCACCTCCGAGGACATGGGCAAGCTCTTTGACCTGGAAGCGGAGGGCTATTTCTACTCCCGACTGCAGAATCCCACCTGCGACGCCGTTGCCGCCAAGATCGCGGCCCTGGAAGGCGGTACCGCTGCCATGCTGACCTCCTCCGGTCAGGCGGCTAACTTCTTCGCGGTGTTCAACATTGCCGGCTGCGGTGATCATGTGGTATCCAGCTCCGCCATTTACGGCGGCAGCTTCAACCTGTTCTCCGTCACCATGAAGCGGATGGGCGTGGAATTTACCTTCGTCAGCCCCGATGCTTCCGAGGAGGAGATCCAGGCGGCTTTCCGGCCCAATACCAAGGCGGTTTTCGGTGAAACCATTGCCAACCCCGCCCTGAATGTGCTGGATATTGAAAAGTTTGCCAAGGTGGCCCACGCCAACGGCGTAAGTCTGATCGTA
>JAZREG010000081.1:0-13665 GCA_045660725.1 Faecousia sp. | reverse complement strand
GCCGCATTTAATTGGTTCGATTCCCTTCGCCTGAATACCTATACCAACCCAAAAGCCACCCCGAAGGGTGGCTTTTTTGTTGTTGGAGCCGATGGGAATCGAACCCATGTCCGAAAGCAACTTGGAAAGAACTTCTCCGGGCGCAGTTTGTTATTTACATTCCCTCATCCCGGCCGGAACAAAGACCCTACGGGAATCAGTAGCTTCATGATGCATGGTATGGGCAAAGCTTACCATACGCACGTGCTCCACTCAAATCACACCCGAGCCCGGCTCGTGGACCTTCCGGGGCGGATGGGCGCCTAATTAGGCAGCCGCTGCAACGTTGTTGTTGTCAGTTAAATTTAAAAGTTACCCGTTTTATCGCGGTCAGGCGCCGCGGCCCGCTATTCCAGCCTCACTACCCCCGTCGAAACCAGGACGGCCCCATAGGAGCGGTGGGATGGCTGGCATCCCACCGTAGTTTGTAATCAGAATCTGCCGTAAGGATCAGGCAGCTTCTTCAGCTCTGCCAGAGCCGCGCCGTTCACTTCCACGGTGATGGAAGCGATCTTCTGCTCGGCAACAGGACGATCTTGCATACCGGTCTTGGTGGCAGCGATGGCATCCACCACTTCCATGCCGGAGGTCACCTTGCCAAAGGCGGCGTACTGGCCGGCCAGGTGAGGTGCGTTCTCGTGCATGATGAAGAACTGGCTGCCTGCGGAGTTAGGGGAGGAGGAGCGGGCCATGGACAGAACGCCGCGCTTATGCTTCAGGTCATTCTTAAAGCCGTTCCACAGGAATTCACCCTTGATGCAGTAGCCGGGGCCACCCATGCCGGTTCCCTCAGGGCAGCCGCCCTGGATCATGAAGCCGGGGATGACACGGTGAAAGATCAGGCCGTCATAGTAGTTGTGCTGGCACAGCTCCACAAAGTTAGCAACGCTCTGGGGTGCCTTCTCGGGGTACAGCTCACCCTCAATGACGCCGCCGTTTTCCATAGTGATCTTAAAAGTAGGATTTGCCATATCAATATCTCTCCTTCATAGCCCGCTGGATCTGACGCTTGGCATCAGCCTCCGCAGCGGATTGTCGTTTGTCATACAGTTTCTTACCCTTACACAGGCCGACCTTGACCTTGACCCGGCTGCCTCTTAAGTAAACAGACAGGGGAATCAGGGAATAACCGTCCTGCTTGACCTTGCCGAACAGCCGCATGATCTCCCGCTTGTGCATCAGGAGTCTGCGTACCCGACGGGCGTCCACATTGAAGCGGTTACCGTGGTCATAGGGGGAAATGTGCATCTGATTCAGGAGCAGCTGACCCTCCTTGATGCCGCACCAGGCGTCCTTCAGGTTCAGGGTGCCGGCTCTGACGGACTTCACTTCCGTTCCCACCAGCTCGATGCCGGCTTCATATTCTTCTTCGATAAAGTATTCGTGCCGGGCCTCGCGATTGGTGGCCAGGATCTTGATGGAGTCCTTTTCCAAGGATCTCACCTCCCAGTAAAGACATTATAGCATGGTTGTCAAGGTGTTATACGATAGGTATAACCCGGCGCTTAAGGGTTTTTCGCAAACAAAAATCCTTCCAATTCAGAAATTTCCGAAAAAGAATAGTCGCACAGGGCCTTCATTTCCGCATCTACCTCAGAAACCCCCAGCCCGTTCCAGCCGGAGTAGGCAACAGACACCCCCAGGGGCTTTGCCATTGCGCAGGCCAGCTTCATATCGTCCACCACCAGGATCTCCTCCGGGGCGAGGCAGAAGCGGCGCATAATGTCCTGCAAGGGCCAGGGGTTGGGTTTGCGCTGCTCCGCCGGCAGATCCCAGCCGTAGATGGCATCCGGCAGGAAACCGAAGTGGGTGCTGTAATCTCTTACGATATTATCATAGCTGGAGTGCGAAACCACGCAGATGAGCCCGCCGGCCTCTTTTTGCTTCTTCAGCAGCTGTCCGATGCCGGGGTAGGGGGCAGGAATGTTCTGCAGGATGTAAGCCATCCATTGCTTGTGTTCCAATACCATTTCTTCGTCGGTAAAGCCAAAGCACTGGCGGCACATATCCCCGAATCCCAGACGATGGCATTGGAGTACATAATCTTCAAAGGACATGGTCCGGCCGGGACGAAACTGCTCCAGTTCCAAAAGGAAGAAGGGGTAGCTCAGTGTCTTCATGCTCTGCACCACAGTATCGTCGTGGTCCATAACGAGGCATTTATACTTCATTGGCACTGACTTCCTTTCTTTTGAGATGCTCAGCTGCCATTACAATAAGATAGCATACCTCGTACACCCCAATGGACACCAGCAGGATCACGATGCTGCGGATGAAGAGGTTCGGGAAGGTAAACAGACGCCCCACCACAATGCCCACAGCCATATGCAGGATGTACACGTAGAAGGGCATCGCCTTGCCGAACCAACGGTAGTACCACGCTGCCTTCGGGGAGGGGAGCCCCAGGAAGAACAGCAGGATAAATGCGGTAGCCGGAACGGTAGAGGCGTATACCTCTGTCTGTACCAGGCTGTGTTCCGGGATCTGCAGAAGGAAGAATACCGCTCCCAGCAGCAGATAGAGCCACTTATACCACTTTTTCTTGTGGAAATCAAACTGGGCCAGCAGGTAACCCATACCAAAGAAGGGCAGGCCGTCAAACCAGGCATTGCGGGTATAGCGGATGGGCATATCCGTATCCTGGAACAGGCGCATATATGCGCCGAAGAAGAGCTGAATCGCCAGGGTCACCGGGACGATCCAGCGGTACCAATGGTCTTTTTTGAATCTTACCAGCGCATAGTGAACCCAGGAAACCACAAACAAGGCGATCAGGAACCAAAGCTGTGCGCCGCTGTAGGTAATGGGACGGTTCAGGAACAGGAAATCAAAGAGGAAATTCTCATAGAAGAGGGTAGTGAAATAGTAACCCACACCGTTTCCATCCACATAGCACATTATAAAATCAAAGATGATGTAGAACGCGAAACCGATGACCATGTACTTAAGGCTTCGGGAAATGAAGCTTTTTGCACCGGCGCGACGCTTTTCCGGATCATTCCGGTAGTTAAAATAACCGCTGATCGCAAAGAACAGGGGAACAGCCAGACGATAGACCGGATGATAAGCATAGGTCTCCCACACAAAGTGGATGGAGATAATCATCCAGCACATAACCAGCTTAAACAGATCCAGCCACAAATTTCTGCCCCGATTCATGGGCGCAACACTTCCTTTTTTCGTTATTTTGCCTATTATACCAAAACTTACCGTCCCTGACAACCCGGAAATTCCTCTTGCTTATTGCGAACAAATGTGTTATAATGTGTTCAAACGAAAGGAGGTGCGGGACGGAATGCGAAATACGCCTGTGGATGTCATATCGGTTTGCACCGCGGATGGGCAGATCCGTCCGCTGCGCCTGCGCCTGGAGGACGAAAGCCATCAGCTGCTCCGGGTGGATATTGATGAAGTGGTCAGCGTAAAGCCCGTTCAATATGTAGGCATTGAAGCGCAGATCTTTTTGTGTAAAGCGGTGGTGAAAGGGTGCCAGTGGCTGTTTGAGCTGAAATACACCATCCGTACCCATAGCTGGTGTATTCTGAGGAGGGTATACTGATGGCCCAGCGGGTGATCTTTCATGTGGACGCCAACTCGGCATTTTTGAGTTGGACTGCCGTGTATAAGCTCAAGGTCCTGGGAGAAACCGAGGATCTGCGGCTGGTGCCGTCGGTGGTAGCAGGAGATAAAGAATCCCGGCACGGCATCATTTTGGCCAAATCCCAGCCAGCCAAGAAATACGGAATCCAAACCGGAGAGCCGCTGTTTCAGGCTCTGGAAAAATGCCCTGACTTGCGGGTAGTCCCCCCGGATTATCCCCTGTATGTGGAAGCCAGCCGCCATTTTGTGGCCATGCTGCGGCAGTTTAGTCCGGTGGTGGAGCAGTATTCCATCGACGAAGCCTGGGTGGATATGACCGGCACGGAGGGGTTGTGGGGCAGTCCCCGGCTGGCAGCGGAAACCATGCGCCAGCGGATCTATGACGAGCTGGGCTTTACCGTGAACATCGGAATCTCATCCAATAAGATCCTTGCCAAAATGGCGGGGGATTTTGAAAAGCCCAACAAAGTGCACACCCTGTTTCCTGAGGAGATGGAAGAAAAATTTTGGCCCCTGCCGGTGCGGGATTTGTTTCTGGTGGGGCCTGCTACCGAGCGGAAGCTGAAACTGCTGGGGATCTACGCCATCGGGGATCTGGCAAAAGCGGATGTACAAATCCTGAAAAAGCGCCTGGGCAAGCACGGAGAAACCATTTGGCATTTTGCTAACGGCCGAAATGCCGAAGCGGTGGCTGCTCAGCCGGCTGAAAACAAGGGCTACGGCAACTCTGTTACCACCGCAACGGATGTAACCAGCCACCAGCAGGCCTATCAGGTGCTTTTGGGGCTGTGTGAGACCACCGCCGCCCGGATGCGCAAGGACAGCCAATGCGGCCGTTGCGTCAGCGTCCATCTGCGTACCGCTGATTTTCATCACGATTCCCACCAATTGCTGCTCCATGGCAGTACCAACATTACCCGGGAAATCTTTGATGCCGCCTGCCGGGCCTTTGACGAGCTGTGGGACGGGATAACGCCGCTGCGGCAGCTGGGCGTCCAGGTGACCCGGCTCTCCAAAGAGCCGTATCAGCAGTATGATCTGTTTTCCGGGGTCAGCCCGGAGAAGTTTGAGCGGAAGCTGCGGCTGGATGAAACGGTGGATATCCTCCGTGACAAATTTGGCGAGGACATCATCCGCCGGGCCAAATTTGCCCAGGATCCGGAGGGCCATATGGCCGGCGGCCTGGACAAGGCACGGCGCACCGGTGTGACAAAACCTGTTCCGGAGGAATTTTAGCTGGAAATTTCGGAATAAATGGTGTACAATGAACCCAAAGAAGGGAAGTGGTTCCATGTCCATCGTAACATTCTACCGGGGCGACCCCAACGCGCCCAAGACCACCATGCCTGCCCGGCTGGGGGCCAATGTGATCCTGACCTGCCAGGGCAAACTCCTGCTGGAAAAGCGGCGGGATTCCGATACCTGGGGACTTGTGGGCGGCGGTGTTAAAAAGACAGAAACCGCGCAGCAGGCCATCGCCAGAGAGGTCTACGAAGAACTGGGACTGCGCATCTGCAAGGAACGATTCCAAAAGCTGGCGGTGTACGGCGAACCCGGCCGGATCGCAGCCTATCAGGACGGCAGCATTTGGCGGATGGTAGTCGTGGTTTTTGGGATCGAGCTTCCGGAAGTGCCGGAACTTCGCATCAGTGCTGAATCCCGGCAGCTGCGCTTCTTTACAAAAGAGGAGCTGCAGAGCATCGAGATCGTGGTAACCCACAGCGACATTGTGGAAGAGCAATTCCTGAATAAATGAAGGATGCCCCGTGGAAGAACTCCACGGGGCGATTTGTATGGCCTCAGAGCAAATAGAATGCACATACATTTCCTGAAATATACTGGTAGAATTCATATTTCCTCTTGAATATTCATAAATACTGTGATAATATACAGTTTGACGGCGCAGTATCCTAGTCGGGGTGACCATCTTCCAGGAAGGGCCTAAAAATCCTTTGAAGGGCATATCGATGAAGTCCCTGGTGTCTGCTTTTTACGCCCAGTTTAGGGTGGATGCTGGGGGTTAAGGATCCCGGGCGCGCGCCAATGGCATGGCGCATACGACCCGGTTTCCGTGGAGACCGGAAGCTTGTGCGACGAAGCTGCGAACTCCTGTTTTTGGGAAGCCTCTTCGCGTACGAATCAAGTATGAACCTGCAAAGCAGTGCGCAGAATCGCGTTGCTGCGTGCAGTGTAGCCTGCCTTGAGTGAACATGCGGGGAAAGGGGACAGACGACCGGTTGTGATGGCCACGCAACTGTCGTTATCGCTCCTGGAAACCATGCTTGCAAAAGAGGCTAAGACTATGGCTCATCACGTCGTGGAAATCACCTAGGCTGTCGTAATGGGGCAGACGGGGGATTACAGTACGGACTAAGTGGCAATCGGGTATTCATTTTGGCAACACTTGAGCGGATGGATCAAATGGAAACGGCCTGTTCGGCAACGACAGGTTCTGTCCGGGGAAAACCAACCCGACCTAAGCCGTAAGATTTATCCCGTCTGCTGCCGTCATTTTATTATCTACTAAAGGAGTTTTTTCCGTGTCCAAAGCCGATCCGTCTTCACCTAAACGGGAACGAAACAGAACAATTAAGTGGGTCATTACGATTTTCCTCGTAACCATCGTTGTATCCGGAATGATTTCTCTCATTTCAGATGAGGTCATGGCCCGCAGCGGCATCGTGGTCGCGTTTATCATCCTCCTTATGATCATTTTGGTGGGTGTCGTTTTTGACATCCTCGGCATGGCGGTGGCCACCGCCGACGAAAAACCCTTCCATTCCATGGCTGCCCGGAAGGTTCCCGGCGCCCAGGAAGCAATTGCGCTTCTTCGCAACGCGGAGCGTGTCAGCTCTATCTGTAATGATGTAGTCGGCGATATTTGCGGCGTTGTGGCCGGTTCCGCCTCCGCTACGGTGGCTGTTCAGCTGATCCAGAAATTCTCTATTTCCTGGCCTACCTTGATCTCCCTGATCCTGTCTGCCCTGGTTGCAGGCCTGACCGTGGGCGGCAAGGCCATCGGCAAGACCTTCGCGGTACATTCCTGCACCAAGATCGTACATTTTGCCGGTAAATTCATTTACTATCTGCGGAATTTCAAAATGCTGTTCCGCTGCAAACAAAAAAGATAGGTCGTGTCTGCATTGGACATTTTAGAAAGCATCCGCACCCATAAGGATCTTACCGCCCTGAGCGATCAGGAACGGGAGCTTTTGTGCGGTCAGATCCGCCGGTTCCTGGTGGATCATATTGCGAAAACCGGTGGTCATTTGGCTTCCAACCTGGGTGTTGTGGAGCTGACCGTGGCCATCGAAACCGTTTTTGATACCAACAAGGACCGTCTGGTGTTTGATGTGGGTCATCAGTCTTACGTTCATAAGCTGCTGACCGGACGCCAGGCGGATTTTCCGCGTTTGCGTCAGTTCGGCGGTATTGCCGGGTTTCCCAAACCCAGCGAGAGCGACAGTGACGCATTTGTCGCCGGTCACGCTTCCAGCTCCGTTTCCATCGCCCTGGGCATGGCCCGGTCAAGAAAGCTGACAGGGCAGGATTACCAGGTCGTTGCCCTGGTGGGTGACGGTGCCGCCACCGGTGGTATGATTTATGAAGCCCTGAATGACGCCGGCGACAGTAACGAGCCTATGATCATTATCCTTAACGATAATGAGATGTCTATCGACCGAAATGTAGGCGGCTTTGCCCGGCATCTGGCCCGCCTTCGGACCAAAGAGCGGTACCTGGGCATGAAGGATTCCTACCGCAGCTTCCTGCGGAGGATCCCCGGCGGTAAGCAGATCCATAAGCTTACCAGTAAGCTCAAGAATAAGCTCAAGCAGCTAATCCTGCCCAGTACGCTCTTTGAGCATATGGGCCTGACCTACCTGGGGCCCGTAGACGGCCACGATCTTCCGGAGCTGATCCGTGTTCTTCGGGTAGCAAGAGATATTCATAGCCCCGTATTGGTGCACGTGCTGACGCAAAAGGGCCATGGCTATGTCCCTGCGGAGGAGGAGCCGTCAAAATTTCACGGCATTGGCACCTTTGACCCGGAAACCGGCGCAACCAATAAGAAGGCAAACCCCACTTTTTCCGATACCTTTGGCGATACGCTGACAGAGTTGGCGGCCAAAGATCCCCGGGTCTGCGCCATTACCGCGGCAATGCCCGCAGGCACCGGCCTTTTGGGATTTAAGGAGCAGTTTCCTCATCGTCTCTTCGATGTGGGTATTGCGGAAGAACACGCCATTTCCATGGCCGGCGGCCTTGCCAAGCAGGGTGCCATTCCTGTAGCGGCCATTTATTCCACCTTCCTTCAGCGTTCTTTCGATCAGATCCTGCAGGATATTTGTATGCTGAATCTCCACGCGGTGCTGGCAGTTGACCGTGCCGGCCTGGTGGGTGAAGACGGCGAGACCCATCACGGCGTTTTTGATGTAGGCTTCCTCCGCCAGGCGCCCGGAATGACGGTGCTGGCGCCGGTAAGCTGCCAGGAGCTGCGGGATATGCTTTCCTGGGCTGTAGACAGCTGCGAAGGCCCTGTTGCCATCCGCTACGGCCGAGGTGGTGACGGAGATTACACCGCCTCTGATTGGAGCTGTGGCCCTGTGCATATGCACACAGAAGGGGAGGATGCCACTATCCTCACTTACGGTTCCATTACCAACGAAGTACTGAAGGCTGCCGGCCTGCTGGAAGAGCAGGGGATCGGTGTTTGCGTCCTGCGGCTGCTGCAATTGGCGCCTCTGGACATTACCGCACTGAGATCTATGATCCGTGGCCCTGTGTTTGTGGTGGAAGAAGCCGCCGAACACTCCGGAATCCATCAGCAGATCGCTTATGCCCTGGGGGAAAATACCCCTGTTATCGGCATGCATCTTGGCAGTAAATATGTACCCCACGGCGCTGTAAAGGAGCTGTACCGGCTTTGTGGCCTGGACAGCGACGCCATCGCCACCCGTGTCAGAAAGGAGATCCGCAATGAAAGTTAAAAAACGCCTGGATGTCCTGCTGACCGAGCAGGGCTATGCGGACACCCGCTCCAAAGCACAGGCCATTATCATGGCCGGCCAGGTCTATGTCGCCGGACAAAAGGCGGACAAGCCCGGCATTTCCTATGAAGAAAATGTACAGATCGAAGTTCGTGGCGAAACCTGTCCCTATGTCAGCCGTGGTGGCTGGAAGCTGGAAAAGGCACTGCGGGACTTTGGCGTGGATCCTACCGGCTTTGTTTGCAGCGATTCCGGTGCTTCTACCGGTGGTTTTACCGATTGCCTGCTGCAGCAGGGTGCAAGTAAGGTCTTTGCCATCGACGTGGGCTACGGCCAGCTGGATTGGAAGATCCGTTCTGACCCCAGGGTTGTGGTGATGGAGCGTACCAATATCCGCTATGTCACCCAGGAACAGTTGGGCGAACCGCTGGATCTTTCCGTGATCGATGTGAGCTTTATCGGCCTGGAGATCCTGCTTCCCACCATCAAGACCCTGCTCAAGGCCGAATCCGGCCAGGTGCTGTGCCTGATCAAGCCTCAGTTTGAGGCAGGGAAGGAAAATGTGGGCAAAAAGGGTGTTGTCCGTGACCCTAAGATCCATAAAATGGTGCTGGATAACTTTGTTGCTTTGGTAAAGCAGCTGGGCTTCCGGATCCTGGGTCTGACCTTCTCGCCTGTGAAGGGTCCTGAGGGCAACATCGAATTTCTGGGCCACCTGACCCTTGCGCAAATGCCTGAGATCCAGCCTGATACGGCCGCCATCGTAGACGCCGCCCACCAGGCACTGAAGGGATGAAATGTATGAAGAAAGTAGTTTTGACCTCCAACCCCTATCGGGACAAGGGTTTTCAGGCAGCCCGCGCTGCCATGGATGTACTGAAAAACACCGGCGTAGAGACCCGGCTGTGCCTGCCTTTTGAGGTGGACAAGTCCTTTGATCTGCCCAAGGATCTGCGTTTTTCCCGGCTGGATCGGGAGATCCCCACTGCGGATATGGTCATCTGCTTCGGTGGTGACGGCACCATTCTGCATATGGCAAAGACCGCTACCCGGGCCGGTATCCCCATCCTGGGCATCAATATCGGCACAATGGGCTTCATGGCGGAACTGGAGATCACAGAGCTGGAGCAGCTCAAGCGCATCTCCACCGGTGAATACACCATCGACGAGCGGATGATGTTGGATGTGACGGTTCATCGGGATAAGGATATTATCTTCCACGATATTTGCCTTAACGATGTGGTCATCACCAAGGGCGCGGTTGCCCGGATCGTACATCTGAGCGTGGAATGTGACGGCGTGCAGGCCATGGAATGCGGCGGTGACGGCGTGATCATCGCCACTCCCACCGGTTCCACCGCTTATAGCCTTTCTGCCGGCGGTCCCATTGTGGAGCCGGATGCCCGGAATATGCTCATCACCCCCGTTTGCGCCCATGATGTGGTCAGCAGATGCATCGTCGCATCTGACCAGCGGGTGATTACTGTGTCCCTGATCAAAAATTCCCGCAGAAACGCCTTCCTGTCTGTGGACGGCGGCAAAGCCCTGCGGATGAACATGGGGGATGTGGCCACGGTGAAGACCTCCCACCTTCGTACCAAGCTGGTGCGGCTGAAAAACCGCAGCTTCTACGATGTGGTAAATATGAAATTCAGAAATTCCAGATAAGGGGTGCCTGTATGAAAACACAAAGACAAGCTATGATCATGGAGATCATCTCCAATCAGAATGTGGAGACCCAGGAACAGCTGCTGGAACTGCTGCGTAATGCCGGTTTTCATAGCACGCAGGCTACCATCTCCCGTGATATCAAGGACCTTCGGATCGTAAAAGAGCTGACGACCTTCGGTACCTATCGCTATTCCGCTGTTAAGGACGAGGTCCACGGCACCTTCTCCAGCAAGCTCAATACCATCTTCCGGGAGTGCATTGTCAATTATGACCATGCGCAGAATATGGTGGTCATCCACACGCTGCCCGGCCTGGCCGGAGCCGCCGCTTCCGCAGTGGACGCGATGAAAATGAGCGTTGTGCTGGGATCCATCGCCGGCGACGACACTGTGTTTATTGTCATGCGCGACAGCAACGCCGCCGCTGCCTTCTGCGGTGAGATCCGTAATCTATTGAAGTAAAGCAGGAAAGGGGAGTCCGTCATGCTGAGTTTGCTGCATATTGAGAATATTGCCGTCATCGAGCAGGCGGACATTTCCTTCGATCAGGGTTTCAATATTCTGACCGGTGAGACCGGTGCCGGTAAATCTATCGTCATCGATGCCATCTCCGCTATTTTGGGCGAGCGGGCCTATCGGGACATGATCCGCACCGACGCTGCCAAAGCCAGTGTCCGGGCGATCTTTACCGATGTTCCGGAGTTTGACTGGTTCGCAGAAAACGGTGTTACATATGACCCTGAAACCGTTATTCAGAGGGAGATCTACCTGGACGGCAAGAATGTCTGCCGGGTCAACGGCTCCCTGATCACCGTTTCCATTTTGAGAAAGCTGGGCATCCAGCTGATCAACATTCACGGCCAGCACGATTCTGCCAGTCTTTTTGATGAAGCCAATCACCTGATCTACCTGGATGAATTTGCGGAAAACGGGGCTTTGCGCGGCGTTTATTTGGAAAAATATACCCAGGTGGATGCTCTTCGGCAGCAGATCCGGAAGATGACCATGGACGAAGGCGAGAAAATACGTCGCATGGAGACCCTTCGCTTTCAGATTGCCCAGATCGAAAAGGCAGAATTGGAACCCGGCGAAGACGAGGCCCTGGAGAATCGGAGAAAGATCCTGCAAAATGCAGAGAAGCTTTCGGATGGCATCCACGCGGCTGTAGAGTGCCTTTACGGCAGCGATGAATCCGATGGTGCCGCATCCTTGCTGGCAGAAGCCGAGCGGGAGCTGGCCCGGCTGAGCCGCTATACCGATGCTTACGCCCAGCTTCACGAAAAAATCGCAGACCTTATGTATCAGGTACAGGATGCTGCCGAGGAAGCCCGGGAGGCACGGGACGACCTGAGCTATTCTGCTGACGAACTGGAGCAGATTGAAGCCCGGCTGGATGTGATCCATAAACTGCGCAAGCGCTACGGCGCTACCTGCGAAGAGATTCTGCAGTACCTGGAAAACGCAAAAACCGAGCTGGATGAGATCGAATTTGCCGATGACCACCTGGAAAAGCTGAAAAAGAAGCTGAAGAAGGCAGAACAAGAGGCTTGGGAAGCTGCCAAGCAGCTGCGCAGCAGCCGCCTGGAGGCGGCCGAACTGCTTTCCCAGCGGATCCTTACGGAGCTTGCCCAGCTGGATATGCCCCGGGTGCAGTTCCGTTGTACGTTCACTGAACAGGAGCTGGCTACCAATGGCGCGGATGCGGTGGCATTTTATATGTCGGCCAACGCCGGCGAAGCCCTGAAGCCCATGAGTAAGGTGGCCTCCGGCGGTGAATTGGCGCGAATCATGCTGGCAATGAAGAATGTGCTGGCCGAAAAGGATCAGATCAGCACCCTTGTGTTTGACGAGGTGGACACCGGCGTTTCCGGCAGGGCCGCCCAGAAGGTCGCTCAAAAGCTGCGCAGCGTCGCACGGCACAAGCAGGTGCTGTGCGTGACCCATCTTCCGCAGCTGGCCGCCCTGGCGGATACCCACTTCCGCATTGCCAAGGACGAACGGGATGGCCGTACCTATACCACCGTCACGCCCCTGGACCTGGAAGGCAGAAAGCTGGAACTGGCCCGGATCATTGGCGGTGCCGTGATCACAGAGACCACCCTCAAAAGCGCCGAAGAAATGCTCCGGTTCTAATGGAGGGGCATCTATGATCATCATGGTCGTATGCTGTATTGGCTGCGCCGTCCTGTTTATTGGCATTGGCTGCTGGGCAGAACGTTCTAAAAAGCCTGTGCATTTCTGGTCCGGAACCGCTGTGGAACCGGAGAAGGTGAGGGATATCCGCGGCTACAATCACGCCTGTGCGGTCATGTGGTGGGTGTATTCCATCCCGTACTGGTTGGCAGGAATCGCCTCGCTGCTTCCGCTTCTTGAGATCATATCCGTACTACTGCTGGTCGCCGCCTCCGTTCCGGGGTCATTTGTGCTGATTTGGTGGTACTTAAGGATCGAAAAGAGGTATATTTGCAAGTAATGTCTTGACAATTTCCGCAACTTTTGTTAGGATATGTCCAACGCATTGATGGGAATAAGTAAGCACTTTCCCTTCTTACAGAGAACTGCCGGTTGGTGCAAGGCAGGAAGAAGCGGTGCTGAAATACCTCCCGGAGCGGCCTTCCTGAACGATTCGTCAAATAGGGGAGGACGGGGTCGCCCGACACAGCGAGAGGTGTTATTGGACACCGTGAGGGTTGCACCGTGAGATGCAACTGAACCAGAGGTGGTACCGCGTATTATCACGCCCTCTGTCCGAACTGGACAGGGGGCGTTTTTTGCTTCTCCGTCCGCAATCAAAATTATGGAGGAAAAACTATGAAACTGTACGACGAACTGGTTGCCCGTGGCCTCATCGCCCAGGGGACCAATGAAGAAGAGATCCGTGAAATGATCGATAACGGCAAGGCCACATTCTATATTGGCTTTGACCCCACCGCCGATTCCCTGCACGTGGGTCACTTCATGGCTCTGTGCCTGATGAAGCGGCTGCAGATGGCCGGTAACAAGCCCATCGCCCTTATTGGCGGCGGCACCGCTATGATCGGTGACCCCTCCGGCAGAACGGATATGCGCTCTATGATGACCCGTGAGGTCATTGAGCACAACTGCGCCTGCTTCAAGAAGCAGATGGAGCGGTTCATCGAGTTCGGCGAAGGCAAGGCACAGATGGTCAACAATGCCGACTGGCTGCTCAACCTGAACTATGTGGACTTCATCCGTGAGATCGGCGGCTGCTTCTCCGTCAACAATATGCTCCGGGCTGAGTGCTTCAAGCAGAGAATGGAGAAGGGTCTTTCTTTCCTGGAGTTCAACTACATGCCCATGCAGTCCTATGACTTCTACTACCTGTACCAGCACTACGGCTGCAACAT
>JAZREG010000080.1:0-3755 GCA_045660725.1 Faecousia sp. | reverse complement strand
CTGAAGGGAGCAGACCCGGCCGCACCTACCGAAGAACTGGTGCGCTATGCTTTGCGGGCAATGGTTATGAAAGGATAAGAAAAGGCTATGAGTTTGGAATTTTCCCAGGAGTTAGATACCCCTGTTATTTCTCCCAGCTATATCCCCCAAGACGCAGGAGAGATCGGTCTGCGCCCCAAGCTGCTATCTGACTATACCGGTCAGGAGAAGGCAAAGGACAATCTTGCTGTGTATATCGAAGCCGCCCGGCGGCGGAATGAACCCTTGGATCACACCCTGCTTTATGGCCCTCCCGGCTTGGGTAAAACCCCTTTGGCAGGTGTCATCGCCAACGAGATGGGCGTGAATATCCGGGTGACCTCCGGTCCGGCCATCGAAAAACCCGGCGATCTGGCAGCGCTGCTGACCAATCTGAATCCCGGCGATATTTTGTTTATTGACGAGATCCACCGGCTGAACCGGGTGGTGGAGGAGATCCTCTACCCGGCAATGGAGGATTTTGCCATTGATATTATCGTGGGCAAAGGTCCTTCTGCCAACTCTATCCGTTTGGATCTGCCCAAATTTACCTTGATCGGCGCCACCACCCGGGCAGGACAGCTGTCTGCCCCGTTGCGTGACCGCTTTGGCGTGAGCCTGCGTTTGGAACTGTACACCCCGGAGGAGCTGGCCCGGATCGTGACCCGGTCGGCTACCATTCTCGGTATGGAGATCGAACCCCAAGGCGCGATGGAGATCGCCTCCCGCAGCCGGGGAACACCCAGAATCGCCAACCGGTTTTTGCGCCGGGTGCGTGACTTCGCCCAAATTATGTACGACGGTGTGATCACCAAGGAGGCGGCAGATTTGGCGCTGCAGCGGCTGGATGTGGACCACCTGGGTCTGGATGTGATCGACCGGCGGATGCTCACCGCTATTATCCGCAACTATGGCGGCGGCCCTGTGGGTCTGGAGACTCTGGCGGCCACCATTGGCGAAGAGGCGGTGACATTGGAAGATGTATACGAGCCGTATCTGATGCAGTTGGGATTTTTGACCCGTACGCCCAGAGGCCGGTGCGTGACGGCTCTTGCCTACGATCATCTGCATATCGCCTACGACGGACAGGCGCAATTTGAGATTTGAGAGGAAAAATTCACCGGATTTTTTGGGATATTGCATAAATAGACATTTTTATTGAGAAATATTTTCATAAAGGATTGACAAAAGTTGGGCGGTTGTGTATAATCCCATTTGTGGCGGTCTATGCCACAATATTCGACCCTGCGTTACACCGGTCCATTTTGGTAGGCTTTCACGGGGCATAACAAACCGAAGAGAGGTAAAATCAATGTACGAAGACAAGACTTTAGTTTGCAAAGAGTGCGGCAGCGAATTCGTTTTCACCGCTGGTGAGCAGGAATTCTACGCAGAGCGCGGTTTCCAGAATGAGCCCCAGCGCTGCAAGGCTTGCCGTGATGCCCGTAAGAACAGCATCCGTGGCCCCCGTGAGTTCTTTACTGCTACTTGCGCACGTTGCGGTGGCGAGGCAAAGGTTCCCTTCGAGCCCAAGTCTGACCGTCCCGTATTCTGCAGCGAGTGCTTCGCTCAGATGCGCGCAGAGGGTTAATCTGCAACAAAAATACGGCACCGGAAATTCCGGTGCCGTTTTTTATTATGAAAAAAGCCACCATTGGCGGTGGCTTTAATAGTTTTTCTATGGGAAAGCTTGCCTCTGACAAGGGGAGCCTTAGAGCGCCCCGGCGAAAGTAAAACTGTTAAACAAATCGGAATTTGGCGGCGAGTCGCCGCTGACAATGCGTGCAAGGTGCAGTGCTTTTCGTTACTGCCCTGACCCGCTCGGTATCGTTTCTGCTGGAATCTGTCAGACAAACTGGAATTTGTTTAATCGCTGTTTCCAAAATATGTTGATTCCAGCATATCAACATAATCGCTGCCAATTCTTCCAATGTGTTCAAGGAATGCTCCGTTTTCGTCGAATATATTACACTCCCCGTAATATCTTGTGAGTTTTTTCCCATTCTTATATACACAGCTGAACAAAACGACCATATTGCCGTTTTCCTGGTATAAAATCATCGTTTTGCCAATGGGCTCATTCAGAACCCTTTCAAAAACAAGACATTCCTGTTCTGCTATATCTTTTATCACATCCTCGAAATGAGATTCATCAAGTTCCGCAATAAAGGTTGCTTTGTCAAAATCAAAAATTGGTGATTTCTTTCCGTTCTGATTACGTAATTTGGGATTTGTATTTTCGTAATTATACAGTTCGATTTTTACTGTATTCTTTAATAATTCATCCCCATCAATCCTTCTTGTTCCAGGGTCGCAACCAACGAGTCCTAACAGGCAGGTTAAAACAAATACGATTATCAATGCTCGTTTCATAAGAAATCCCCCTTCGTCAAATTCAAGTTTTGTGATTTATCTGCTAATATCGTATCACAAAAACACATATTGCGCAAGAAAAAGCCTGCACAGAAAACTGTGCAGGCTTTTTGTTAATATCCACTTTGCTGATGCAGCGCAGATCGGGGTCGTGATGCCGTTGCTCCGGTTACTGCAGATGGGATTCGTTGATGAGGATGTGGACATCGTCCAGCTGCTTCTGGGAAACGGTGGTGGGAGCGTCCATCATCAGATCCTGGGCGTTCTTGTTCATGGGGAAGGTAATGACCTCACGGATAGACTCCTCGCCGCACAGCAGCATGACAATACGGTCAATGCCGGGGGCTGCGCCGGCGTGGGGAGGTGCGCCGTAGGTAAAGGCGTTGTACATAGCCGGGAACTTGGCCTTCACGTCCTCTTCGCCCAGACCAAC
The DNA here is from genome assembly GCA_045660725.1 of Faecousia sp. GTDB lineage: Bacteria > Bacillota > Clostridia > Oscillospirales > Oscillospiraceae > Faecousia. The sequence goes on along the minus strand of JAZREG010000080.1, from coordinate 931 downwards.
CATCTGGAAGGCCTTGACCATGATTTCGGGGTCATGGTTACGGACAGCGCCGGAAGCACTCTCGTAGCCATTGACGACCAGGTCATACTGGTTAGCGTTGATAGCCAGCAGCTTTTCGGTATCGCCCTCAGCAGCCAGCAGAGCATCCATACCGCCCTGGGGCATGGAGAAGGGGTTGTGGCAGAACTCCAGCTCGCCGGACTCCTCGCCCATTTCGTACATGGGGAAGTCCACGATCCAGCAGCAGGCGTACTGCTCTTCATCGAAGTGGCCGGGGATGCGCTTGCCCATCATGGTGCGGATAACGCCGGCGGTCTTCTGGGCAGCGGTCTTCTTGCCGGCAGCCATGCAGACAAAGCTGCCGGGCTTCAGTGCCAGTCTTTCGGTCAGAGCGGCCTTGTAATCAACCAGGAACTTGGAGATACCGCCGGTCAGCTCGCCGTTCTCGTCCACCTTGAACCAGCAGGCCTTATTGCCGGTCTGAACCTCAACGTCGCCCAGCAGCTTATCGATCCACTTACGGCCCTGGTCGAAATTGTCCACAGCCACAGCCTTGACGGTGGCGTTCTGGAAGGGGCCGAACTCACAGCCGGCAACGGCCTCGGTAATATCCTGGACCTCCAGGTCGATACGCAGGTCGGGCTTATCGGAGCCGTAGCGCTCCATGGCATCGTTCAAGCCGATGCGGCGGAAGGGGTAGGAAGAAACGCGCTCGTACTTGCCGTACTTGCAGAAGATGGGCTGCAGCACCTCTTCCAGGGTGGACAGCACGTCATCCTGGGTAGCGAAGGCCATCTCCATGTCCAGCTGATAGAATTCGCCGGGGGTGCGGTCTGCACGGGCGTCCTCATCGCGGAAGCAGGGCGCGATCTGGAAATAGCGGTCAAAGCCGGAGGTCATCAGCAGCTGCTTGAACTGCTGGGGAGCCTGG
>JAZREG010000079.1:0-9841 GCA_045660725.1 Faecousia sp. | reverse complement strand
CAATTTACAAGGTACAGTCGCTCACGCGGTGAGCTTGCTTATACTATCACATCTGAATCCCTTTGTCAAGAACTTTTTTCTTCTTTTTTCAAAGTTTTTCTTCTGTTTCGTACCGCCGGGACCCTTGCCCCGAAGCCTTGCGTATTCTAGCAGAACTATCCCCCTTTGTCAAGGGGGTAAATAAACATTTTTGAAGTTTTTTTGCAACTGTCTAGCCAATCATTTTTGCTTCCTGCGATCCAACGGATGCAAGCGTCTGCTTCGATACTTTTCCTTATTCAAGCGCCCCAAAAGGATCGACGGTTCCGCAAATACAAGATACGGCACCCCAAGACTTCTCAGGCAGGCAAGGTGCAACAACAGTGCTACAAGGCCAGCGCCAATCCCCCATAACCCAGCAAAGGACGCCAGCACCGCCAAGACAAAACGCCAAAAGCGGATCGCCGCCGCAAAATCCCGGTTAGGCAAAACGAACCCGCAGATCCCCGTCACACTAACCACGATCAAAGCCATTGGTGAAATGAGTCCGGCTTCCACCGCCGTGGTTCCCACTACGATCCCGCCGATAATCGATACCGACTGGCCAATACTTTGAGGAAGGTGGATTCCGGACTCCTGAAGCAATTCAAATGCCAGCAAAAGCGTCAACACCTCCCATACAGTTGAATACGGGAGATCCTCCCGACTTTCCCGGATAATCCCCAAAAGCGCATTTGGAAGGCACCCCGGATGAAACTCCACCAAAGCAATATACACCGCAGAAAGTAACAACCCGATGGCAAGAGCGGCATAACGCAGGATTCTCACCCAGGATGCAGAGATAAAATCCCGGCCAAGATCCTCCGGGGAATTCATAAGATACCCAATGTCCACAGGCGCCAAATATCCAACCGGCAGGCCGTCCACAAACAGCCCTACCCTCCCCTTCAGAAGCCCTTGGCAAAACCTGTCTGTGCGTTCTGTATATTGCAGCAACGGGAAGGCTGTCAACCTTGAGCCGGTAACATACTCCTCCACCGACGCCGGTGTCAGCATTCCGTCAATATCAATGGCATTCAGACGGTTCTTCATCCGTTCCACCAATTCCGGGTTTGTCAAGCCCTCAATCCAGGCAACGGTAACATTGGTCAGCGACCGTCTGCCCACCTTTGTTTCATACAAACGCAGGTCAGGCGTTCGGAGGTGTCTACGGATCAGGCTGGTATTGGTGCGAATTGTTTCCACGAAAGCATCTTTCGGCCCTTTTGCGGTATGCTCCAGGTCCGGTGCGGCCAGGCCCCGTTTCTCCCCCGTCTTTGTCTCAAATGCAACTGCACCGGCTCCGGGAAACAGGACTACAGTAAACCCGTTCACCAAAAGGAAAGCCGCATCCTCCAAATCCTTACACTTCTTCGCTACAGAATTGACAACTACCCCCTGCAGGGCATTCTCCAGCAGTTCCTGAATAGAGTTGCCCCGAAGCTGTTCCACGATCGGCTTGACCACATATTCGGAAACATCACCCCCGGATGTCAGGCCATCAATGGCGTATACATATAAAGTATATTGGCCACAACAAAGTTTCCGGATGTTGAAATCCCCGGCATCACAGAAAATCTTGCGGATGTTGGCATCATTGAGTTCTCCGGGGTACATCGGACCCTTGTGGGGAGTAGATTGATCCATAGCCTTCACCTCCCGTGTAGTTTATCCATAGTCGCAAGGAATATGTGGTTTTCAATTGCAATTTAGCAAAGTAAATGATATAATAATTTAATATGGAACAAGGAGGGAGATTAATGGATCATTTTGACCAGGATCAGTTCGAAAAGAAATTACACAAAGTCCACACAAAGCGTCGCATCCTTCTGTCCATCTTTGCGGCAGTTGCTCTCATCGTGTTTCTTATAACCTATTTCTTATACGAATCTACAAAGATCGTAGAAGAAGTTGTGATCTTCGGTTCGATCACCCGCCAGGAAGTCACATACAACAACGCTTACATACCTTTCATTGCCGCCGGGTTCTCCGCTTTCCTGGTGATGATCTTTGTTTTGATCTTCGACTGTGTCTACTGCCGGATCCGTTCCTTTCAGAGATATGGTCAATGGGTCACTTTGGAACGGCGACCCATGACCTGCCGGGTATATCTGGACGGCGAGGAATGTGTCCGTATCGGCCCCTTCGACATCCACCCGGTCGCTACCGTATGGTTCCATAATAAGGTTACCGCAACGATATCATTTACCAATGTGATATGGGCTCTGGCCTATATCACCTTTTCCGACCACAGTACATCCATTGAAATCTAAGGAGAGTCCCCAATGTCCCAGGTAATTGCAGCCGTCTCCACCGGACACAGTGTATCTGCCATCGGCATCATCCGTCTCACGGGTGACGATTGCGCGAAAGTGGCAGAAAAAGTCTTCACTTTAAATAACCGCATCCCGCTGACTCAAGCACCGGACAAAAAATTGGTGCTGGGCACCCTTCAGGACCGGCAGGGCCGCGTCATCGATTCCTGCTGCGCCATCTATTCCCGGGGGCCCCACAGCTACACCGGAGAGGACACCGTGGAATTTCATTGCCACGGCTCCCCTGCCGTGCTGGCCGCGGGATTGGAAGCACTGTACGAAGCCGGCGCACGGCCTGCCCAGCGGGGTGATTTTACAAAACGCGCCTTCCTCAACGGCAAACTGGATCTAACCCAGGCAGAAGCGGTCATCGACCTGATTGAAGCAGATACCGCCGACGCGGCTGCCAACGCGGCCGGGCAGGTAGGCGGCAAGCTCAGCAAACAGCTGAACCCCGTTTACAACACCCTGGTGGATCTGTGCAGCCATTTTCACGCGGTACTGGACTACCCGGACGAGGATATTGCGGATTTCGGCCTCCAGCAGTACGAATCTACTCTGCGATCCTGCCGAAATGTACTGGAAAAGCTGCTAGCCACCTTTGGTCAGGGCAAGATCCTGCGACAGGGCGTTTCCGCCGCCATTGTGGGGAAACCGAACGTGGGCAAATCCAGCCTTCTTAACGCTCTGGCCGGTTTCGAACGGGCCATTGTTACCGAGGTAGCCGGCACCACCAGGGACACCATCGAAGAGAGCGTTATGGTTGGCAGCACCCGGCTTCGGCTCATCGACACCGCCGGCATCCACGATACCAACGACAGGATCGAAGCCATGGGTGTGGAGCGCTCCCGGGAAGCTGCAAAAAACGCGGACCTGGTGATCTTCGTCTGCGACGGCTCTCAGGAGCTGACCCAGGAGGACGAGGCGATCATCGATCTGTGTCAGGAGCATCCCAACGCCATTGCACTGATTAACAAAGCCGATATCGCTCATCGGGTTGACCCCAGTGATCTCCCCTTCCTCTATGTCATCCGCACCTGCACCACCACCGGTATGGGCCTGGATCAATTGGCCGATGTGGTGGACACAATGTTTGAGGGCGACAGCCCCTGCGATGGTTCCATCCTCACCAACGCCCGGCAGTTCGACGCGGTGCGTAGAGCCAGCGAAGCCATGGCCGCCGCTATGAAGGGGTTGCGCTTGGGACTGACCCCTGACGCGGTGCTGACGGATGTGGAAAACGCCATGGCCGCCATGGGTGAAGTCACCGGTGCGACGGTGCGGGAAGATATCACCGCCCGAATTTTTGAACGATTCTGCGTAGGAAAGTGAACACATATGATCTATCTTGACAATTCTGCCACCACAAAGCCCTGCAAGGCTGCGGTGGAAGCGGTGATGAAAACACTGACCGAGGATTGGGCAAACCCCAGCGCTCTGTACAGCTTTGGTATTGATGCTGCCTACGCCCTGCGTGGCGCAAGAAATCAAGTGGCTGCCGCCATGGGTGCCGAACCGGATCGGGTCTTCTTCACCTCCGGTGGCACAGAGGCGGACAACTGGGCAATTTTCAGCACCGCCAAACGCTTCGGAAAAAAGCACAAGCATATTATCACCACCGCCATTGAGCATCATGCGGTGCTGCACTGCATGAAGGAATTGGAATCCCAGGGCTTTGAGGTAACCTATCTGCAGCCGGATTCTTTGGGCCGCATCACTTTGGACAGCCTTAAGGCTGCCCTGCGCAAGGACACCATCCTGGTATCCATCATGATGGTAAACAACGAGGTAGGCTCCGTAATGCCGATTGCGCAAATGGCGAAACTGACTCGCAAGCTCTGTCCGGATGCCATTTTCCACACCGATGCCGTACAAGGCTTCCTGAAAGTTCCCTTTGTCGCCAAGAGCCTTGGTGCGGATCTCATTACCGTTTCTTCCCACAAGGTTCACGGTCCCAAGGGTGCCGGCGCCCTGTACATCAGTCCTCGGCTGAAGTCCTTCCCTGCCCTGCTTCTGGGCGGCGGTCAGGAATCTAACCTGCGCAGTGGCACCGAGGCAATGCCCGCGATCCTGGGCTTTGCCGCTGCCTGCGCCGAGATCGCCGCCTCCTTCCGGGAAGATGCCGCAAAGGAACGCGCTTTGCTGGAGGGGTTGATTGCACGGCTTTCCTCCATCAAGGGCGTGGTCATCAACGGCGCCCATGAAGCGCCCCATATCCTGTCCCTTTCCATTCCAGGTGTGCCGACACAAAACACCATCAACATCCTTCAGGATGCGCATATTTGCGTATCCGCCGGCTCCGCCTGTGCCAAGGGCCACCGCAGCCACACCTTGACCGCCATGAATCTGCCTGCCGAGGCGATGGACGGCTCCTTCCGGGTCTCCCTTTCCCGGGACACCACCCAGGAGGAACTGGACATCCTGGTAAATGTGATCGACGAAAAGATTTGCAAGAGGTATTTAGGATGAAGACGATACTCTTTCGGATTTGGCAGTGGACCTGGGGATTTCCCCAATCTCTTTTGGGCCTGATCCTTTGTTGCATCCACAGAAATTGCCCCCGCAGCACCTACCGGGGCTGCATCGTTACCCGTTGGGCGATCCGTGGCAGCCTTGGTGTGGGAATGTTCCTGTTCTTGGGTTGTGATGACCCCCAGGTACGGGTACATGAATTCGGCCACGCAGTGCAGTCGTTGTTTTTAGGGCCTCTGTTCCTGCCGCTGATCGGCCTGCCCTCGTTCCTGTGGTGCAACCTCCCGGTATTCCGCAGGATGCGCAAGGAAAAGGGTATCTCCTACTACCGGCTGTACACCGAATCCACAGCCAATGTAATGGGCGCCTGGGCTACCGGCGAAAAGTGCGAACTGCAATAAAAAATCGGCACCCAAAGGTGCCGATTTTCTTTTTTATAAGGAAGCGAGAAACCGCTTGACCATTCGCCGGTTCTTCAGGACGATGGTCTGCACATCCTTGGCTTCATTCAGGAGTCGGTAGTATCGCTCCCGCTTGCCATCCCGGTTGAAATTCCAAACCCATTTCAGGAAATCCAAATCCAACCGCTCCGGGCAGCCCTCTGCCATATCCGGACGTGTCTTGCCGTAGGAGGTAAGAATGCGCTTCAGGACGCCCAAAAGGCAGGTAACCCGGTGAAAATCCAGGTAGATCACCGTGTCGCACCGCTCCAACCGCTGCGGGATCGTGCGGTTGAAGTTACCATCCATGATCCAGGCGGGCTTTGCCAATTCCCGGGCCAGCTTCTCATCAAATTCTTCCTGGGTAGTCTCTACCCAGCCGGGTTTCCAAAACAGCTGATCCAAATGCACCACCGGAAGACGAAGTCTTTCTCCCAGCTGCCGGGCAAGGGTGGACTTACCGGCACCACCGCTGCCGATGATCACGATCCGCTGCATATCAGGCCTTCGCCTTCACGCCCTTGCGGCAAATGTTCGCCACTTTCCACACCAGCAGAGACAGGGCGGTAAAGAACGCGATATAGCACAGCACGAACAAAGGATAGCAAAGCTCCTGCACCGCGCCCAGCAGCGGGAACTGGGTGGGATAGTAAGGAGACAGGTAGAACATGCTCAGGTTGTCACCGGGCTGGCAGGCTTCCGTACCCAGGTGCAGCTTATACACCAGGATATTGCCGATGATTGCCAGGACAACGCAGCCCAGGAACATAAGAAACGGCGTCAGCAGCTCCTTCAGCTTCTGACCGTAGCCACGGGACACGATGAGGTAAACGCCCATAGCAACCAGGATGGAGTGCCACACCATGCTGTGGATAGAGATCGGCACAAAGTATGTATACAGCACTGCGGACGGCACCGCCATCACCGCCAGACCCCCAATGATGCCGAAAAACGCCAGGAACCGGTAGCAGACCTCCTGCACCTTACCGTGGGGCATCAGAACAGCGAAGACGGAGATATAGATGGGCACACTGCAGAACTGGAAGGGGAAAATCTCCCAGCGGTAGTACTGATAGTATTCGTACCAAAACAACTGCTTAAATACTTCGCCCAGAACCAGCAGCAGCGCAAAAACGCCAACCACCTTACGGTCCATAGATTCACTGTGCTTTACAGCAAAAAACTTGCACACACCAATGGTGAGCAAAACCATGAATACGAGAGACAGGATGTGGAACCAGCTAAACATACCGGGGCCCACTTCATCGGCCGCAATGTCGCCCCAGGTCCAATTCACAAAAAACGACATGATACACCTCTAAAAGTCAAAAAGATAGACTCCTACCGGAGTCATTTCCATTATACACCATTCGACACAAAATAGCAATCCCCAATATTTAGGAAAAAGGAGCTGTCCGAAGACAGCTCCTTTATTTTGCAATTAGTAGGCAACGCCCCAGTAGACCATCTTATTGGCAGGCTTGCCGCAGCAGGCACAGGTTTCACCCAGATTCTCCTGCGCGAAGGGGATACAACGGGAGGACATACCGGCCTTCTCCTTCATGGCCAGCTCGCACTCCAGGTCACCGCACCACATGGTCTTGATGTAGCCACCGTTGGCGTCCTGCAGCTGCTTTGCCTCCTCCAGGGTAGAGGCAGCGAAGATATGCTCCTCCAGGTTCTTCTTGGCCCGGGCAAACATGCCGTTGTGGACATTCTCCAGTTCCTGGGCAACAGCCGCTTCCAGATCTTCCAGCTTGCAGACGATCTTCTCCCGGTCGGTACGGCGGACGATGACGCACTGGCCATTCTCCAGGTCACGGGGACCGCACTCCACGCGCAGAGGCACACCCTTCATTTCGTACTCCGCGCACTTCCAACCCATGGAGTTGTCGCTGTCGTCCAGCTTCACACGGAAGCCCGCATTAGCCAGGCGCGCCTTCAACTCATTGGCAGCCTCCAGGACTCCGGGCTTGTGCTGGGCCACAGGCAGAATGACAACCTGCACAGGAGCCACCTTGGGAGGCAGCACCAGACCGTTATTATCGCCGTGGGTCATGATGATGCCGCCGATGAGACGGGTGGAAACGCCCCAGGAGGTCTCGTGGGGGTTGGTGCGCTGGTTGTTCTTGTCGGTGAACTCGATACCGAAAGCCTTGGCGAAGCCATCGCCGAAGTAGTGGGAGGTACCGGCCTGCAGCGCCTTGCGGTCATGCATCATGCACTCGATGGTATAGGTAGCCTCGGCACCGTTGAATTTTTCCTTCTCGGTCTTCTGGCCACGGGTCACGGGCATCGCCAGCACATTTTCGCAGAAGTCGGCATAGACACCCAGCATCGTCTCGGTGAATTCCTTGGCCTCTTCAGCGGTGGCGTGGATGGTATGGCCCTCCTGCCACAGGAACTCCCGGTGACGCAGGAAGGGACGGGAGGTCTTCTCCCAACGCAGCACGCTGCACCACTGGTTATACTTCATAGGCAGATCCCGGTGGGACTGCAGCACATTGGCAAAATGCTCGCAGAACAGGGTCTCGGAAGTGGGACGGATAGCATAGCGCTCTTCCAGCCGCTCGCCGCCGCCCATGGTGACCCATGCGCACTCGGGAGCGAAGCCTTCCACATGATCCTTCTCCTTCTGCAGGAGGGATTCCGGGATCAGAAGACGCATATAGACATTCTCAACGCCCTGCTTCTTGAACTCCTTGTCCATGATATTCTGAATGTTTTCCCAAATGGCATAGCCGTAGGGACGGTAAATGAACACACCCTTAATGGAAGAGTAATCGATGAGCTGTGCCTTCTTGCACACATCCGTGAACCATTGGGCAAAGTCCACTTCCATATCGGTGATCTGTTCTACCTTTTTATCCTTAGCCATATTTCTATCATCCTCTCAGGTGGGTATTTCATTACACTTCATTATAGCACACCTGTCAAGAGTCTGCATAGTATGGTTCACAGTATTGCATGGAGGTGACCGAAAAATGAAAGTCACCCTCACATTGGATCCCGATGTGCTTCTGTTTTATACCCGCATCGCCCTGAGTTCCGGAAAGCCTGTAGATCAGGTGCTGGCGGACGCGCTGCTGCATCTTGCGGAACAGCTGTCGATCCAGGCGCTGCGGGCCCGGGAAGATTTTTCGGAAAAGTCATTGTAATTGCCGGGAAGCTTTGATATAATATGTAGCGAAACTTAACGAAAGCTGGAGGTTTTTCCATGAAATCCATCCGGGATATCTATAAGATCGGCAAAGGCCCCTCCTCCTCCCACACCATGGGCCCGGAGCGTGCCGCCAAACTGATAAAAGAAACCTATCCCCAGGCTGACGCCTTCCAGGTGATCCTTTACGGTTCTCTGAGTAAGACCGGCGTGGGCCACGGCACCGACCGGGTCATTCGGGAGGTACTCTCTCCCCTGCCCACAGACATCGTCTTTTCCACCCAGGAGCTGCCGGACAGCCACCCCAACACCATGGATCTGATCGCCCTGAAGGACGATGTCCAAATTGGCTTCCTCCGCATTGAATCCATCGGCGGCGGCGATATCCGTATCCCCGGGGATAAGACCGCGCAGGCGGAAGAGGTGTACATTGAGCATTCCTTTGCGGAGATCGCGGATTTCTGCAAGTGGCGCTACATCGATAAGCTCAGCGACTATGTGGAGCTGAACGAAGGCCCGGAAATTTGGGACTTCCTGATGGACGTGTGGCAGACCATGAAGCAGGCCATCGCCGACGGTTTGGAGGCTGAAGGCGTTCTCCCCGGCGGTCTGAATGTGCAGCGAAAGGCAAAATACCTCCTGGCCCAGCAGCCGGAAGAGGATATTCCCGCCCTGCTGGAATTCCAGAAGATCGCTGCCTACGCCTACGCTGTAGCAGAGCAGAACGCCGGCAACGGCACCATCGTCACCGCCCCCACCTGCGGTGCCTGCGGCGTTGTCCCCGCGGTGCTGAAGTACGCCCAGGATGTGAAGGGCTACACCGATGAGGAAATCTGCCGCGGCCTAGCCGCAGCGGGCATCATCGGCAACCTAACCAAGACCAATGCCTCTATCTCCGGCGCGGAGTGCGGCTGCCAGGCAGAGATCGGCACCGCTTGCTCTATGGCCGCTGCCGCCCTGGCAGAGCTGTACGGCCAAAACCTGGATCAGGTAGAGTACGCTGCGGAAGTGGCTATGGAGCATCACCTGGGCCTGACCTGCGACCCCATCTGCGGCCTGGTGCAGATCCCCTGCATCGAGCGCAACGCGGTAGCCGCAAACCGGGCCATGAACGCCTGCAACCTGAGCTATTTCCTCACCGGTTCCCGGCGCATCAGCTATGACATGGTCTGCCGGGCCATGAAGGAGACCGGCGTGAACCTGAACCACCGCTTCCGGGAGACCAGCGAAGGCGGCCTGGCCCGGCTGTATGACCGGAAAAAGAAGAAGTAAAAGGTTTCCCCACCTGCGGTAAGTGAACTGCACCCCATTTGTTAGACAAGTATGGTATAATACTTGTACTAAGAAATGGGGTGTTTTTCTATGCCAAAAGGAGTACCAAACAAGCGATACACGCCAGAGTTTAAGCAACTTGTAGTAGAGACAATGATGCGAGA
>JAZREG010000078.1:0-8445 GCA_045660725.1 Faecousia sp. | reverse complement strand
GACGACCAGCACGGCACCGCCGTCATCACCCTGGCCGGCCTGAACAACGCCCTGAAGGTCGTTGGCAAGAAGAAGGAAGAGGTCAAGATCGTTACCTCCGGCGCCGGCGCTGCTGCCATCGCCATTGTCAAGCTGCTGCTGTCCGGTGGCTACAAGAACATCATCATGACCGACCGCAGCGGCGCTATCTACGAGGGCCGCGAGGGTCTGAACTGGATCAAGAAGGAAATGGCTCAGGTCACCAACCTGGAGAAGAAGGAAGGCAAGCTGGCTGACGTGATCGTGGGCGCTGACGTGTTCATCGGCGTTTCCGCTCCCGGCACCCTGACCACCGAGATGGTCAAGACCATGGCTAAGGATGCCATCATCTTCGCCTGCGCCAACCCCACTCCCGAGATCTTCCCCGCCGATGCCAAGGCAGGCGGCGCTGCCGTGATCGCTACCGGCCGCTCCGACTTCCCCAACCAGATCAACAACGTTCTGGCCTTCCCCGGCATCTTCCGCGGCACCTTTGATGTCCGCGCTTCCGACATCAACGAGGAGATGAAGGTCGCTGCCGCCAACGCTCTGGCTGACCTGATCACCCCCGAAGAGCTGAACGCCGACTACATCATCCCCGCCCCTTTCGACGAGCGCGTTGGCCCCGCTGTTGCCAAGGCTGTTGCCGAGGCTGCCCGTGCCACCGGCGTCGCCCGCATCTGATTCCAAACAAAAATGGGCGCAGGCAACCCCTGCGCCCAATTTTTAACGAGGTAGAAACATGGACAAAAGTGTATTCAAAAAAATCAAGCTGTTCCTGTTTGACCAGGACGGCACCCTGTACTTAGGCAGCCGCCTTTACCCCTTCACCATCGAGATGCTGGAGACCATCAAGGCAAACGGCGCCAAGTATATGTTTGTCACCAACAACTCCTCCAAGAGCGTCAATGACTACATCAAGAAGCTGGCAAAGCTGGGCATTACCGCCCAGTACGACGACTTCCTGACCTCCTCCCAGGCCACCGCCTTTTACCTGAAGAAGCACTATCCCGGTAAGCTGCTGTATGTCTGCGGCACCCAGTCTCTTAAGGAAGAGCTGATGCGGGAAGGCTTTCAGATCACCGAGGACATCGACAAGACCGAGGTCATCGTCATGGGCTTCGACACCGAGCTGACCTTCAAGAAGCTGGAGGACGTGTCCAAGATGCTCTGCACCCGGGATCTGCCCTACATCGCCACCAACCCCGACTACGTCTGCCCCACGGAGTTTGGCAGCGTGCCGGACTGCGGCAGCGTCAGCGATATGCTCTACAACGTGAGCAAGAAGCGGCCGCTGTTCATCGGCAAGCCCTCTGCCCTGATGGCCCAGCTGGCCATGGAGAAGGCCGGGGTCACGCCTGAGGAGACCGCTGTCATCGGCGACCGGATCTACACCGACGTCAAGAGCGGCCTGAACGCCGGCGCCCTGGCGGTGTTGGTCATGAGCGGCGAGACCACCTATGAGATTCTCGAGGCCTCCGAGGATAAGCCCCACCTGGTGCTGACCGACTGCAGCGAGATCACCGCCGCCCTGAAAAGCTGATGCAAGGGGCGATCTTCACCGGAACCCACGGTAACAACCACATTCAGGGCATCGCCGTAGACGAAAAGAAGGGCTTTGTCTACTACTCCTTTACCACCAAGCTGATCAAGGCCACCCTGGACGGCACTTTGGTAGGTTCCGTCACCGGCCTGACGGGGCATTTGGGGTGCATCGACTTCCGGGAGGCCGACGGCAAGGTCTATGGCTCCCTGGAATACAAAAATGACACCATCGGTAAGGGTATCCACGCCAATTTGGGCATTGAAAAGGAGTACCAAGACGCCTTCTATATGACCATTTTTGATGTGGACAAGATCACCCGGATGGACATGGACGCGGAGCGGGACGGCGTGATGACCGCCGTGTACCTCAGAACCGTGGTGGATGACTACAACGGAACCGGCGCCCTGGGAAAGCCCCATCGCTACGGATGCAGCGGCATCGACGGCACCACCTTTGGTCCCATCCCGGGAAGCCGGGACGGCAAGGAGTACCTGTTCGTTTGCTACGGCATCTACGGAGATGTCACCCGGCAGGACAACGATCACCAGGTGCTGCTGTGCTACGATACCGCCGATTGGGAAACTCTGGCCAAGCCCCTTTCCCAATCTGCCATGCACCGCTCCGGCCCGGAAGCGCCGAAGCACAAATTCTTCGTCTACACCGGCAATACCACTTTCGGTGTGCAGAATTTGGAGTATGACCGCTTCACCAACAGCTTCTTTATGGCGGTATACCCCGGTCAGAAACCGGAATTCCCCAATTACCACCTGTTTGCGGTGGATGGCGCGGTAGCGCCCGTAAAAAAGCCCCTGCGGGGACTTGCCGAGGAGGGTCTGTGCCTGACCCTGAAGCAGGTCGGCACGCCGAAACACCCGGAAGTTTTCGGCTGGCATTTCTCCCTGGGCAGCACCGGCCTTTACGCCTACGGCGACGGCAGATATCTCATCAGCCGGAATTTCCTGGGTAAGACCGGCCAAAGCGCCTGGCTCTACCCCTTTGTCTACGACGAAAAAGACGGATTTTTGCTGGATGCATAAAAAACGCGGCTACGGATTTCCGTAGCCGCGTTATTCTTATTGTTCTGTTTTCGCCTGCCATTGGGCATCGGTGTAATCGTACTGCAGCAGCCGCAGACCGCCGAAGCCGTAAAGCACATTGTAATCGTCGGTGTAGCAGTGCAGCTTGCCCGACAGCAGGAAGCAATCCGCGGTGGTCGCCAGGGGGATGGTGTAGTATTTTTCCAGCAGCTTCTGCTCCAGGGTCGCCAGCAGCGCCAGCCGATCCTCTTGGCGCAGGCTTGCCAGTTCTCCGCCGTCGCAGAGATTCTGCGCCCACCAGGCCCAGGTCTTTTTCATTTCTTCCCCGTTTACCGTCAGGGTCAGTTTCTCCTTTGCAGGATCCCAGCAGCCTCGCTCGTTTGCGAAGGCATTGCAGTACAGCTGCATCACGGAATAGGGGTCAAATACATTGCCGCCCCAAGCGCCCAAGCCAATGGCAAAGTAGCCATTGGCCACGGCATTGTATCGGTCACTGCCGCCATCCACCGCCTCCAGGGTCAGCTTTCCAAAACCGGAGCCGGACATGGCTTCCGTGAGATATTTTTCCAGCAGCGCCGCCTGGGCTTTATCCTCCTGGGTGATCTGACTGTCTTTCCAGGCGATCTGAATGTGGATGGGGGCACCTTCCCGGTAAAGCTTTTCCGCCACCAGCTCCTTGCAGCTTTCCGCCATCAGGCGCTTGGCTTCCGCAAGGTCATAGCCGGTGATGGTGTCGTAGGCCTCAGCGCCCACGCCATACAGATCACAAAGGGCCTCTCTACCCGCCTGGGTGTCCCGGTATTGAGAATCCGCGTTGTAGTAAGTAATGTCATTGATCAGTCCCAAGGCTGGGGCATAGCCTTCCGTAGCGGTGACCCAATCGGCCCGGTCAATGGCCAAAGACATGGCCTTGCGGAATTTTGAGTTACTCAGCACAATGCTGTTTTTGTTTCCGGCAAGGTCCAGCTCTTTCAGCCCGTGCGCATTGGTGTTGAAAAACAGCCGCAGGACAAAGCTCTGTCCCTTCCGGTAGAGGTTTTCATTGGTAAGAAGGGAAACAGCATCCGCTTCCCCCGCGTCCCAATAGTCGATCTTCCCTTCCTGATAGGCCTGTTTCGCCTCGGCCTCCGTCATTTGGGTGATCACAATGGTGGTGGTCTGATACTGGGGCAGGTTCTTGCCGTCCACCTGGAAGGAGGTGGTGGATACCAACCGCCCGTTTTCCTCCCGGTACTCCCAGTAGCGTTCGTTTTGCACCAGCTCCAGCACCCCGTTGTCCGCCCGCGTTAGCCGGTAGGGGCCGCAGGAGGCGGTATGCTCCAAAGTGGTTCCATAACGGGAATAATTTGCCTCATGCAGGTCCGGTTTCAGCAGGAACGGCTCTGTCAAGGCCAGCATCAGTTCCTGCTTCGTAGTCTTTTCCTGACAGACATACCGCAGGGTCCAATCATCCACGGCGTAAAGGCCTACGGTTTCCTCAAAAGTGCCCTTTTTGTCTAAATACTCCTTCGCACCGGCCAGGGCGCCCGCGCCCTCCACCAGGCGGGTGCGGGAGCGCACCAGCATATCCAGGGAATACACATAGGTGTCGGCTGTAATGAGGGTGCCGTCCTCCCAGCACAGTTCTTTCCGCAACCGGATCTCGAAGACGGTCTCGCCGCCGTACTTGGTAAGATCCTCGGGATGCTGTTCCGTCACATCCTCCAGGCTCTCCGCCCCCAGAAAGACCCACTGGTAGGCCCCGGTCTCGGTATCCTGGATCACCGATTCCCACAGAGGGCAGTTGAGAAGCGCGGCGACTGCCTTCTCCTGGGGGTTGTCGTACCAAATCGGCTCCCAGCTGCCGAGATAGGTGGTCACCGCCGCCCGCAGGGTATACCGGCCCTCCGTATTTTTCCCGCTGCAGCCGGCCAAAATACCCAGCAGCAGCAGTATCCCGATCAGCACCAGGGAAAGTATCTTTTTCAATGGGAACGCCTCCGTTTCCACGCAAATTCCTGTTATTTCCTCCATTTTAACCTACCGTCAACTTCCTGTCAACTATCTTGCATTTTGCCGCCGGTCATGATAAAATAAGATATTATTTACAAGGGAGGTGCAGCCATGCGGCGCATCGTCATCGCGCTTATTTTTTGTTTTCTGCTGACCACGGCGGTGTCCGCTGCCGGCAGCATCCCCCAACTGGAGAGCAACACCGTGATTTCCGAAAACGGCAGCTGCGAAGTGACCCTCAATTTCCAGCTGCACCTGGAGGAGGTGCCGGAAAGCCTGTACTTCCCCCTGCCGGAGGGCGCCCGGGACATCACCCTCAACGGAAACTCTGCCCGCACCAGCCTGGCAGACGGCGTCCGCCGGGTGAATCTGCGCAATTCCGTATCTGTTCCCGGCAGCTATACCTTCCTGCTGCACTACTCCCTGCCGGATGCGGTAGCCCTGGACGAGAAGGACCAGCTGACCCTGACCATCCACCTGCTGGCGGGCTTCTCCTACCCCATTGAGAAAATGGAATTTTCCGTCACCCTTCCCGGAGAGCCGGAGCGACGGGCCTCCTTCGTCAGCACTTACCTCCAGGAGAGCATCGAATCCATGATGACCTACCGGGTGGACGGCCCTACCATCCACTGCTCCCTGAATCAGGGCCTGAAGGACCACGACTGGCTGACCATGCGCCTTGCCGTCACCGAGGAGATGTTCCCCCAGCCCATCGCCAAAAAGTGGAGCATGGGCAACGACGATGTGGTCATGTACGCCCTGGCAGCCCTGGCGCTGGTGTACTGGCTCATCGCCCTGCGGAGCCTGCCGCCCAAGCGTGTCCGCCGCACCACCGCCCCGGAGGGCCTCACCGCCGGTGAATTGGGCTGTGTCCTGTGCGGTACCGGCGTGGACCTGACCGCCACCGTCCTTTCCTGGGCGCAAATGGGCTACATCCTGATCCATGTGCAGGACAGCGGCCGGGTGCTGCTGTATCGGCGCATGGAAATGGGCAACGAGCGCAGCGACCTGGAAAACAAGCTTTTCCGCAGTCTCTTCGGCCGCCGTACCACCGTGGACGGCACCGGTTACCACTATGCCCAGCTGTGTCAAAAAGCCTCCCGGATCGTTTCTTCCCGGCACTACACCTATCAGCGCGGCTCCGGCAGCATCCGGGTCTTCCGGATCCTTTGCGCCGGCATCGGCTTCCTGGGCGGCATTTGCCTGGCCACCGCCTTTGTCAGCGATACTGCCCTGCAGGTGCTGCTGTCCGGTCTTTTGGGCGTGGTAGGCGCCTTCTGCGCCTGGCAGATCCAGAATGCCGGCAGCGCCTTCTTCCTTCGGAAAAAACTACCCCTGCTGGTGGCCCTGGGCTGCAGCCTGCTGTGGCTGCTGCTGTGCGCCTGGGCAGACGAGTGGGTGGTCGCCGCTTTTTTGCTGGTGACCCAATGGCTGGGCGGCCTGGCCGCGGCCTTTGGCGGCCGCCGCACCGATGCGGGCAAGCAGACCGCCGCCCATATCCTGGGCCTGCGGCGGCACCTGTGTTCCGTCCCCAAGGGCCAGCTGCAGCAGATCCTGGAGCGGAATCCCGATTACTTTTACGCCCTGGCCCCCTACGCCCTGGCTTTGGGCGTGGACAAGGCCTTCGCCCGGTGCTTCGGCTCCCGGCAGATCCCCGGCTGCGATTATCTGACCACCGGCATGGACGGCCACCTGACCCCCGGCGAGTGGAATCGCCTCCTGCGGGACGCGGTGGCAGCCCTGGACGAGCGGCAGCAAAAGCTCCCCCTGGACAGATTCCTGAAACGATAACGAAAAACGGCAGCCTCAAAGAGGCTGCCGTTTTTTGTTCCATAAAACGCAAAAATCGCAGGCCTGACCCTGCGACTCCTGCAACAAGAAAAAAGGAAAAAAGAAAAGAGGAAGTAATGAAGAAGATTTATTTGTCTATATCATACCGCCCAATTGTGAAGAAAAAAAGTGTAAATTTATTAAGCTTTTGTTAAGTTGGAATTTTTTTGCAAAAAAGGAGAGGCATTGCCTCTCCTTTTTCATTCCTCCGCGTTCAGCGGGTCGATACGAATGTCGGGATAGGGATTGACGATGACGGTGCGATAGGTATGGTAGATCACCATGCCGGGCTTGGCATTCGGCGGCTTCTTCACCTGCTTTACCGGGGTCACATCCACCGGAACATTCTGCCCGCCGGCGGTTTCGGCATAGTAGGCCGCCAGCTGGGCCGCCTGGCTCACCGTGTTGTCCGGTACGCTCTTGCCGGCGCAGGCGATGATCACATGGCTGCCGTGGACCTTCTGGGCATGGAGCCACAGATCATCCTTCCGGGCCAGCTTAAAGGTCAGTTCCTCATTCTGCCGGTTGTTCCGGCCCACATAAATGGGGAAGCCATCGGTGGACTCAAACCGCATAGGGGCGGTCTTTTGCTGCTTGATGCGCTTTTTGCCGCTGTCGGGGCGCAAATAGAGGCCCTGCTGCAGCTCCTGGCGAATTTCCTCCAGCTCCTGCTCCGTTTCCGCCCGGTTCAGCTCCTCCAGCACACTTTGCAGGTAGGAAAGCTCCTCCTGACCCAGGGCGATCTGTCGAGTCAGCTCCTTTTCCGCATTCTTCATCCGGGTATAGTCCTTGTAGAACTTGGCCGCGTTCTGCTCGGGAGAGAGGATGGGAGAAATGTGAATGTCAATGACCTTCATTTCCTCATGGTAAAAATCCTCTGCCTGCAGTACTGTCTGTCCCTTGCGGATCTTATGCAGATTGGCGGTGACGATGTCTCCCAGCTGCCGCAGCCGTTCCCGATCGTAGGTAGCGGTCAGCTCTTTTTCCTGAATGGCCAGCTTCCGGGTCAGCCGGGTGCAGAGGTTCTGCACCGTCTTGCGCACCGCCTGGCTCTTCTGCCGCATGGCGTCCTTCCGATCCCGGACGGTGTAGAACAGGTCCAAAAGGGCCGAGAAGCCCTGCCCCTGCTGATATCCGCCATACTGGCGGATGGGACAGAAGGCAAACTGCTTGATGTTTCCCGCGGCATCCGCAAAATAGCTGGGCTGCGGCCGGGTCAGATTTTCCCGGAAAAATCCATACAGCTTTTCCCCCGCCGTTTCAGAAAGGGCGCTGACCCGGGCATCCACATCCCCCGCCACCGCCAGCGCCGCCTCCCGGCACACCAAAGGCGACAGGCCGCCCAGGGTATCCATCAGCCGCTGGGACAGCACATCCGCCCCGGGCTGCGCCAAAATACGGCCGCAATCTTCCAATGTCAGGGCGGTGGGGTCGGCCTTTTCCACCGGCCCCGGGTCCTGATAGTACATTCCCGGCAGGGCCGGGCGCTTGCTCTCATCCAGGCCGATCCGCCGCAGACAATCCAGGATCCGTCCCTCCGGGGACAGAAGATACAGGTTGCAGGTTCTGCCCATCAGCTCCGCCACAAACTGCTTGCGTACCCGGTCACCCATTTCATCGATGCAATCAAATACAAAGGTTGCCGCCCGCTCCATGCTCTGCTGGCGCACCTCCACCAGCCGGGCGCCGGACAGGTGCTTGCGCAGGAACATGCAGAACATCGGCGGCTCTGCCGGGTTTTCCGGGGCAGCCTCGGTCAGATGCAGCCGGGGCGCCGCGGGATTGGCGGCAAAAATCAGCTTGCACCGGCCACCGCCGTGGCGCAGATGCAGCAGCACCGTATCCCGGCTGGGCTGATGGATCTTCTCCACCCGCAGCTCTCCCAGAGTGCGGATCTCCTCCAGGACGCAGTGCATATAAAAGGCGTCAAATGCCATGGTCTTCCTCCATCATAAGGGCGAACAGCTCATTGAGCCGTTGGGTTTTTCCCGCCAGGTACAGCGCGCCAAACAGGGTCTCCAG
>JAZREG010000077.1:0-2007 GCA_045660725.1 Faecousia sp. | reverse complement strand
GGGGGGCGTCGGCTTCGGTGCGGTAGGTGCCGGGGTAGTAGGCGCGGGGGAGGTCGGTTTCGGATTGGTGGGCTTTGGAGTGGTAGGCGCCGGGGTAGTAGGCGCCGGGGTAGTAGGTATCGCCGTGGTAGGCGCCGAAGCTTCGGTGGACGGCACCGTAGTCGCCGGGACGGTCGTGTTGGCTTGCGGCTGCTTTTGAGTGCTGCCCGGCACGGTAGTGATCGCTGAGGGGGTTGAGGTGGGTTGGGACTGTGTCTGCGGAGGCGTATCCGCGTTACAGCCGGATATCAATGCTGCCAACACCAAGCAGGTGATGCCTGCGAGCCATTTTCTTGTTCTGCTCATTTTTCTTTCGTTACCCTTTCTTCTTTTCCGGAGATGCATTCAGCGCAGCACGGCATCAGCAGGAACTGATGCCGTGCTTGATTTTATTACACTTTCAATCGCCAGCCGAATTCGTCGGGCAGGCGGCCCAGCTGGATGCCGGTGATGGTATCATACAGCTTCAGGCTCAGCGCGCCGGTTTGGCCGTCCTGGATGGTCATCACATCGTCCTTGTAGCGCAGCTTGCCCACGGGGGAGATGACCGCGGCGGTACCGGTGCCGAAGCACTCTTCCAGGGTGCCGTCGGCCTGGGCCTGCAGCAGCTCGTCCACGGAGATCTTCCGTTCCTCTACTTCATAGCCCCAGTGCTTGCACAGTGCAATCACGGAGTTGCGGGTAATGCCGGGCAGGATGGAGCCGCTGAGAGCGGGGGTGACCACCTTGCCGGCGATCTTGAAGAAGATGTTCATAGCGCCCACTTCTTCGATATACTTGCGCTCCACGCCGTCCAGCCACAGCACCTGGGAGAAGCCGGCGTCATGGGCCTTCTGCTGGGCGATGAGGGAGGCAGCGTAGTTGCCGCCGGTCTTGGCAAAGCCGATGCCGCCGCGAACAGCCCGGACATACTCATCCTCGATCCAGATGCCCACGGGGGCCAGGCCGCTTTCGTAGTAAGCACCGCTGGGAGCCAGGATGATCATGAACAGGTACGTCTTGGAGGGAGCAACCCCCAGGAACTCATCGGTGGCGATGATAAAGGGGCGGACATACAGGGAGGTGCCGGGCTCGGTGGGGATCCAATCCTTGTCCACATCCACAACGGTGCGGACGGCCTGGACGAAATCTTCCACGGGGATCTGAGGAATGACCAGGCGGTCGTTGGTGGCGTTGGTGCGCTTGGCGTTCATGTCGGGACGGAAGAGGAATACTTCGCCGTCCTCATTCTTGTAGGCCTTCAGGCCCTCGAACATCTCCTGGCCGTAGTGGTAGACCATGGCGGCAGGGGAGAGGCTGATGTTGTGGAAGGGTTCCACCCGGGGATCGTGCCAGCCGATGCCGGCGGTGTAGTTCATGACGAACATGTGATCCGTGAAGATCTTGCCGAAGCCCAGCTTCTGACCCTTGGCAGGCTTTTCCTTGGGGCTGTCGGTTCTGATGATTTTAATATCCAGCATAGGGAACATCCTTTCTGAAAATCGTGGCACGAACGAATTTGATGGCAGCCAAAGGCCCCCTTGTGTAAAGGGGGCTCCGCCGCAGGCGGTGGGGGATTGTAACAACCCCTCCGTCAGCCTGGCGGCTGACACCTCCCCTTGCACAGGGGAGGCTTACGCCCCATGTTCCGGCCCAATCTGATAATATTTACTGATAATCGTAACCCAGCTGCAGGGCCTGGCAGTTCATGTCAATGAGGCCGGCCTTCTTGGCGGGGATGAAGCTCTCCAGAGTTTCCTTGTTGCCGTCAAAGCTGACGGCGTCACATTCGTGGAGCAGCTTACCCATCAGCACCATGTTGGCCAGGGTGGCAAAGCCCGCGTCCTTGGCCAGCTGGGTGGCGGGGATGTAGAACACTTCCACATCGGTGCGCGCTACCTTGGCATCGATCAGGGTGGAGTCGATGAAGATCTTGCCGCCGGGAACGACGCTGTCCACGAATTTCTGCAGGGAGGGCAGGTTCATGGC
>JAZREG010000076.1:0-14008 GCA_045660725.1 Faecousia sp. | reverse complement strand
GCCCGCATTAACTGAATTTGATCCTCAACCAGCTTGATCTGCACATATTTTCTCTTTGGCATAACAATACCCCCTAATGTAGTTATTATCCTACATCAGGGGGCTTTTTGTCTATTGTCCAGTTTTACTGGTTCGGTTCATAGCTGTGGTCTTTTTCTGCGATTTTACAGGGAAGCCTTGACTTCCTTCAGGGCCTGGGCCAGCTGATCGGGGCAGGAGGTAGACTTCATGCCGCAGGTGGTGCCTTCCAGGCGGCGGATCACTTCGTCAATGTCCATGCCTTCTACCAGCTTGCTGATACCCTTCAGGTTGCCGTTGCACCCGCCGATGTACTGCACGTTCATCAGCTTGCCGTCCTCGATCTCAAACAGGATGCTGCGGGAGCAGGTGCCTTTATTCTGGTGTTCGTACTGCATAATATGGAATTCCTTTCTTTATTTGGTTAAGTCCGCGTAGGATGCCGCGGACAAAGTTGCGATGGACGCCGGTGACAGGATCATTTGCTGCCCGCGTGCGCCGGCGGAAACAGCGATCTCTGCTTTGTCCTGGGCGGATGCATCCAGGAAGGTAGGATAGCGCTTTTTCATGCCGATGGGGCTGCAGCCGCCGCGAATGTAGCCGGTCAAGCCTAGAAGATCCTTCACAGGTACCATCTCCATGTTTTTGTCACCGGCTGCCCGGGCTGCCTTCTTCAGATCCAGCTCCCGATTGACCGGAATACAAAATACATTGATGCCTGTGCGCTCTCCGCGGGCGACCAGGGTCTTGAAAACTTGCTCCGGCGGCATACCGATCGCTGCCGCAGCATGTAGTCCACTCAGATCCTTTTCGTCATATTCGTAGCTAGCTTCCCGGCAGGGCAGCTTTTGCTGCTGCACGATCCGCAGGGCATTTGTTTTGGATGCCATAATTATCACCTGGGCTATTATACGATAGAATGGACGGCCTTGCAAGTGTTTTTCCATAGAAAAATCTGTTGTGTTTATAAATATGCACGATTTTTGTGCAGAAACCGATAGTTGCCGGGTGATGATTTGTGTAAACCTACAATCTTTTTCCGGTTCGTTGACAAAACGGGCAGCATGGTATAGAATACATTGGCTGTAGAATATACATATATCTTTTGATATGGAATAGATTGTGAGGTCCCATTATGGATTTAAGGGAAAAGCTGGAACAGGTATGTCACCTGTTCTGCCTGGATGGTGTCCTTTCTGATTATGAAGTGATCCAGGTTGGTAATGTGAATAAGACCTACCGTGTAGAGATGAGCAATGAAGGTGTCCGCAAATCCTTCCTCTTGCAGAACGTGAATACCTTTGTTTTTAAGAACCCAGTTCAGGTGATGGACAACATCGATAAGGTCACCGAGCATATCCGCAGAAAGCTTCCCGGACAGATGGTGCTGCACTTTCACCACACTGCTGACCGTAAGACTTATGTGATCGATGGTGACAACTTCTGGCGATTGACCAACTTCATTCCTTCCAGCACCTATGGTGCGGTGGGGGATCTGGAGATTGTTCGCAGCGCCGGTGAAGCCTTCGGCAGTTTCCAGATGAATCTTTCTGATTTTGACAGCGATCAGCTGCATGTGACCATTCCGGATTTCCACAACACCAGACGCCGCTATGAGAAGCTTCGCAGCACTGTGGCTGCGGATCCGCTGGGTCTGGCGGATTCTGTCCGTGAGGAACTGGAATACCTGTGGTCTGTGGAAGACCTGGCTTGCACCCTGACGGACCTGTGCGACCAGGGTCAGCTTCCCCTGCTGGTGACCCATAACGACACCAAGATCAACAATGTCCTTTTTGAAAAAGACGGTTGCAAGGCGCTGGTTGTGGTGGACCTGGATACGGTTATGCCTGGCCTGGTAGGCCATGATTTTGGTGATGCCATTCGTTTTGCCTCCAATAAGGTGGAAGAGGACTCCAAGGATTTCCACCTTGCAGGCGTAAACATGGATGTTTTCCGTGCCTTTACCGAAGGCTTCCTGAAAAAGACCGCATCCACCCTGACCCAAAAGGAAATCGACACTCTGGCGTTGAGCAGCTTTGTGCTGACGGTGGAACTGGCGGTGCGCTTCCTGGAGGATTACATTCAGGGCAGCCCTTACTTTAAGACCCTGTATCCGGAGCACAACCTGGTTCGTACCCGTTGTCAGATCGCCCTTGCGAAGGATATGCAGCGGGTGATGCCCCTGATGGAGCAGTGCGTCCGGGATTGTGTGGCCATCTATCGCAAATAATTGAAAAGAACGCATCTTTTGATGCGTTCTTTTTTGTATTTTTCCGCTTCTTTCGGTCATCCTAGGGAAAAAAGGAGGATGACCATGGACAATAAAAGCGCGGAACAAAAGGAGCAGGAACGGGAGCAGGTGGTGGAGCTTGGCTCTGACATCACCAAAACCAAGTCGGGTAACATCTACACTCTGACCATTATCGGTCAGGTGGAAGGACATCAGGTGCTTCCGGAAACTTGCAAAACTACAAAATATGAGCATGTTTTGCCTTTGCTGGCAGGGATCGAGGAAAGCGAAGACATTGATGGCCTCTTGCTCCTTCTGAACACCGTTGGCGGTGACATTGAAGCGGGGCTTGCCATCTCTGAGATGATCGCCGGGATGAAGAAGCCTACTGTCTCCCTGGTTTTAGGCGGCGGACATTCCATTGGCATCCCCCTGGCGGTGTGCACGAAGAAGTCCTTTATTACGCCTACCGCCAGCATGACGGTGCATCCGGTGCGTATGACCGGGTTGGTAGTTGGGGCGCCGCAGACCTTTCGCTATTTCCAGCGGATCCAGGAACAGATCGCGGAGTTCGTCACATCCAATTCCAAGATCAAAAAGGAAGAATTTGAAAAGTATATGATGGCAACAGGGGAGATGGCCACAGATGTGGGCACCATCCTGTACGGCAAGGAGGCGGTGGCCTCAGGGCTTATTGACCGTCTTGGCGGACTGAGCGATGCCCTGTCTGCTCTGCACAAAATGATCGAACGGAACGACAGAGGAAATAAATCCGGCAAATAAGAAAGGAAATGCAAAAAATCGGTGGAAATTTTCCGTAAGATATGATATTATAAATTGAAATCTTATTGGAAGGTGGGGATCGTATGGAATTTAACTGGCTTTTGAGCATTCTTTACGGCATTGTGTCCGGTTTTACCACCTTCCTGCCGATCTCCGCATCCGCCCATCAGGGCTTGTTTCTGCAACTGACCGGAGCGGAGGGGAATGGGGAAGTCTTTCGCCTTGCTGCCTGCATTGGCGCGTTGATCTTTCTCCTGTTTTCTTCCAGGCCGACCCTGAGCCGGTTTCGCAGAGAGCAGAAGATTGCATCCATTCCCCCAAAACGCCGCAGAAGACAACCGGATCCGGTGACCCTGCGGCAGATCCGCCAGATCCGCGTAACTCTGGTGCCTATGGTGCTGTGCGCTGCGGGCGGCTGGTTCCTTCGATCCTTCTCCGCGGCACTTTGGTTTTTGGCCGCTGCTGCTGTGGTCAACGGCATTATGCTGTATTTGCCCCAGTTTTTTCGCAGGGGAAATAAGGCTGTGGCAAACCTTTCCTACCTGGATAGCCTCCTGGGAGGACTTGGCTGCGGCCTGGCCTTTGTGCCTGGGCTCTCCGGTATTGGCTGCGGACTCAGCGTATTTTCCTTTTGCGGCAGTTCCCGACAGACGGCGCTGGACATGGGGTTGCTGCTGATGATCCCCGTGCTTTCCCTTGTGGGCATTACATCTGTTTTGAACATGTTCTTCACCGGCGCCGCTGGTTTGACCTTCGGTGTGTTTCTCTGTTGCATCCTTGCGGCAGGTGGCGCTGCCCTGGGCGCCTGGGTGGGGATCCTGTTGATGCGATTTTTGGCAGTGAATATCGGTTACTCCGGCTTTGCTTATTACAGCTGGGGCATGGCGCTGCTGATGTTTATCCTGTATCTTTCTATCTGAGGAGGTATTCCAATGGCTGAAAAGAAAAAGAAGTCCCAGGCGGAGCAGGCCGCCTCTTCAAAAACCAAAAATAAATCTACCGCCAAGAATACGAAAGTTGTGCAGGAGGAGATCCGGGAGAGCGCAATCCCTGTGCGCCTGATCACCTCTGTGGTCTGCCTGGCTGTGTTTATCCTGTTCCTGGTGATCTTCCTGCAGCCCGAGGGTGCGGTAACCAAGTTCCTGGAGCAGGTGATCAAAGGCCTGATCGGCAGCGTGAGCTTCTATGTTGCTATCCCGGCTTTGTTGTACTTATTCTCTATCCAGGCTTTCAGCGGCAAGCGGCCCATTAAGCTGCGCAGCTATTGCCTGCTGGCCTTTATCGGTCTGTGCGGCTGTTTCTCTCAGCTGTTTTTGAACGCATCCCTGCCCACCGGCGTTTCCATCCTGAAGTTTCTGTATGACGGCGGCGTTGACGGCACCACCGCAGGCCTTATCTGCGGCGGCATTGCGCTGCTGCTGAAGTGGCTGTTTGGTTCCTGGATCACGGGTATCATTTTTGTGGTTGCGGCGGTCCTGACCCTGCTGGCGGCCTTCCAGATCACCATTCCCAGTATCATCCGTGCTGTGCGGAACCGTCCTCGTGCGGATTGGGAGGATGAGGAGCGGGAGGAAGTTCCTGAGCCCGCCGCTGTGGTGGTCAATCACATCGCCAACAAGCGCATCGACTATGTGGAGCAGAAGCGCAGAAGAAAGGAAGAGCAGGCCAATATCGATATCCCCCTGGATGATGAGGATGACAATGCCTCCGGTAACAACCGCAAGATCAGCAAGCGTGCTTCCGACCTGATGAAGCAGATCGACGGGGATGTCAATAAGAAGGTGGCCGCAGCTGCCAAGAAAGTTACTGACGATTCCGATGTAGAGCTGATCCTGACCGAGCCTAAGAAGCGGGAAGAGCCTCAGGAAAGCGCGAACATTTCTCCCATGCCTCCTGTTCCGGAGGAGATGCCTGAGTTCCAGGTCGCCCAGGAGACGCCTCCTGCACCTGTTGCGGAGCCTGCGCAGATTGTTAAGCAGGAGAAGGTCACCGCCAGGGATGCGGAGGAATCTGCTGCCCAGGTAGCAGCGGAGATCGCAGAGGCTGAGGCGGTTGTTCTGCCGGAATACTGCTATCCCCCCATCGACCTTTTGAAGATCCCTTCCCGCAGCAGCCAGGACGGCACTATGGAGATGCGGGAGAATTCCCGCCGGCTCAACGAGACCCTGGCCAGCTTCAAAATCGAGGCCCACATCATCAATGTGACCCGTGGCCCCAGCGTCACCCGTTATGAGGTGGAGCTTGACAAGGGCGTGCGGCTGAATAAGCTGACCACCTGCGCGGATGATATCGCCCTGAGCCTGGGTGCTTCCGGTGTCCGTATTGCGGCGGTGCCCGGAAAGATCTCCGTGGTGGGTATCGAGGTGCCTAACCGTGCGGTGACTACCGTTTCTCTGCGGGAGGTCATTGATTCCAACGAATTCACCAGAGCCAAGTCCAAGTCTACCTTTGCGGTGGGTAAGGACATCGGCGGCAGCTGTATCGTGGGCAACATCGCAAAGCTTCCCCATATGCTCATTGCCGGTACCTCCGGTTCCGGTAAGTCTGTTTGCATGAACTCCATCATCATCAGCCTTCTGTACAAGGCCAGCCCGGAAGACGTGAAGCTCATCATGGTCGACCCCAAGATGGTGGAACTGGGCATCTATAACGGCATTCCCCACCTGCTGATCCCTGTGGTCACCGATCCCAAGAAGGCGGCCGGCAGCCTGCAGTGGGCCGTGACGGAGATGATGCGCCGCTACAAGGCCATGTCCGATGTGGGTGTCCGTGACCTGGAATCCTACAACAGCATCATTGAGAGTCAGGAAGTGGAAGGCTCCAAGCTGCCTCAGGTGGTGGTGATCATCGACGAGCTGGCTGACCTGATGCTGGTGGCTGCCAAGGAAGTGGAAGAATCCATCTGCCGTATCGCACAGATGGGTCGTGCCGCGGGTATCCACCTGATTATTGCTACCCAGCGTCCCTCCGCGGATGTGATCACGGGCCTCATGAAGGCCAATATTCCTTCCCGCATCGCTTTCGCCGTTGCCTCCGCGATGGAATCCCGTATTATTCTGGATACCCAGGGCGCTGAAAAGCTGGTGGGCCGTGGCGATATGCTCTTTGCACCCATTGGTACCGGCAAGCCTGTCCGTGTCCAGGGCTGCTTCGTCAGTGACGAGGAAGTGGA
The DNA here is from genome assembly GCA_045660725.1 of Faecousia sp. Classification (GTDB taxonomy): domain Bacteria; phylum Bacillota; class Clostridia; order Oscillospirales; family Oscillospiraceae; genus Faecousia. Next base: position 7,805 of record JAZREG010000076.1, on the reverse strand, counting down.
GGCAGTTGCCAACTACGTCAAGGACAACTTTGCCACCACCTATGATCAGGGTGTCATGGAGGAGATCGAGCGCAAGGCCGCCCAGACCGGAAATAGCGGCAAGAACGCTCCGGCTGAGCCTGCTCCCAACTCTGAGGAGCTGGATGGGGACGATATGCTTCCCGCGGCCGTGGATGTGATCCTGGAAACCGGTCAGGCTTCTGTTTCCATGCTCCAGCGCCGGCTGAAACTGGGCTACGCCCGGGCAGCACGGATCGTGGATGAGATGGAGGATAAGGGCATCGTTGGTCCCTTCCAGGGCAGTAAGCCCCGTACCATTCTCATCACCAAGGAGCAGTGGGAGGCCCAAAAGAGCGGGCAGCCTACCCAGTTGGGTTTTGAGGATCTTGCGGAAGATCCGGCGGATTCCGACGAGGAAGAATGATCTGTCGCGCGTGAGCGCTATAGATAAATTTTGCATCCCATCTGCATAGGCAGAGGGACAGCAAGGAGGAAATTACATTGAAAAATCAAAAAATCAAACGGATGGCTGGCATTGCGCTGTTGATGGCCCTGGTGTTTGTCATGCAGTTTATCAGCGGAATGATCCCTCCTGTGGGCGGGTTCTCCATCTCCCTGGTGCTCATCCCCATTGTTTTGGGTGCTGCAGTATTTGGCCCTGGGGCTGGTGCGCTGCTGGGCGCTACCTTTGGCGCCATCGTCTACATTAACTGCGTGACCGGTGCAGATCCCGGCGGTGCCATGGTGTTCCAGGCAAACCCCGTTCTCTGCTTCCTGGTGGTCATGGGCAAGGGTATCCTTGCTGGCTTTGCTTCCGGCGGGATCTATCGCCTCATCAGCGGTAAGAATCGCTATGTTGCTATGCTTTGCGCTGCGATCGTCTGCCCCCTGGTTAATACCGGCGTGTTCATTGCCTGCATGCTGACCTTCTTTATGGATGTGCTGGCGGCCTGGGCCAATGGCGCACAGCTGCTGGGCTATATCCTCAGCGGCCTGGTGCTGGCCAATTTTGTCCCGGAGCTGATCATCAACATTGTGCTCAGCCCCGCTTCCGCAACCATCGCTAAGGTGGTCAAAAAGTAAATCAATTTGTCTTTCTGCGCCCGATGGCATTTGCTTGCCATCGACCGCATAGTCTTTTCCAGGAGTGATGCAAATGAGATGTGCATGGGAGCCATTTCTCAGAATCTTGCCTGCGGAGTTACGGCTGGATGTGGACAGGCTTGGAAAGGATCGGCTTCAGGAGCTGCGGTTGCGGTTAGGCCGTCCGATCAGGCTGTGCTGCCGGGATGGGGTGCGGACCCTGAGCAGCGAAGCGACCCTGGAGCAGATGGAGTTCATTGTCAATACTGCCAGCCGTTATTCTCCCTGGGCAGCAGCCTCCCAGGCTATGGGCTATATTACCGCTCCCGGTGGCCATCGGATCGGAATTTGCGGCCAGGGCGTGGTACGGGATGGCAAAGTCACCGGGGTAAAGCAGCTATCGTCCCTTTGTCTTCGAGTCAGCCGGGACTTTCCGGGGATCGGACATGCTGCCGCTGCCTCCTCCGGGAATATTCTCATTCTCGGCCCACCGGGCAGCGGCAAGACCACCTTGCTACGGGATGTGATCCGCACCATCGCAAGACAGGAGCAGGGCGATGTGGCTGTAGTGGACGAGCGTGGAGAGATTTTTCCACCGATGGCAGGCTTCGAGATAGGTCAGGGAATAGATGTACTCACCGGCTGCCCGAAACCGGTGGGGGTCGATATGGTCCTGCGGGCGATGGGGCCAAGCTGCATCGCAGTTGATGAGATCACATCGGGCGCCGATTGTGAAGCGCTGGAGGATGCGGCCTGGTGCGGTGTGCGGCTGTTGGCCACGGCCCACGCCAGGGACAAGCAGGATCTGTATGGCCGAAAGACATATCAGCGGCTGATCGCCGGGGGATTGTTTGACACGCTCTTGGTGCTGGACAGAAATAAGCAGTGGAGAACGGAAAGGATGACACCATGAATTTGCAGTGGATCGGTAGCGCATTGATCATCCTGGGCTGTGGAGGCGTGGGATTTTTGATGGCTTATCAGGAAAAAAGGGAATTACACAGCTTGCTTCAGTTGATCAAGGCGTTGGAATTTATGCATGCAGAGCTTTGTTATCACCTGACGCCCTTGCCGGAGCTGTTCCGGGCCGCTTCCCATCAGGTGAGTGGGGCAGTGAACTGCCTGTTTCGTAAAATGTCCGGGGAATTGGATCGGCAGATCCTGCCCAATGCCTCTTACTGTATGACCGCCGCCCTGGAGCAGGTGCCGGATCTTCCCAGGCGTTCTGCCGCAGCCTGCCGGGAACTGGGCAGCGTGCTGGGATACTTTGATCTGGAGGGACAGCGCAAGGGGCTTGAAGCGGTGATCGCCCTGTGTCGGAGATCTTGCCAGGAGTTGGAGCAAAACCGGCCCCAGCGGCTGCGCAGCTATCAGACGCTCGGCCTTTGTGCCGGCGCTGCCCTGGTGATCCTGCTGATCTGAATATGGAAATTGAACTGATCTTTAAGATTGCCGCGGTCGGCATGATCGTATCCATTTTGAACCAGGTGCTGTCCCGGTCCGGTCGGGATGAGCAGGCCACCATGACCACCCTGGCGGGTCTTGTGGTGGTGCTGATGATGGTCGCACAGAAGATCGCAGACCTGTTTGACCTGGTTAAGGACTTGTTTCATTTCTGATGACGGAATATATCAAAATTGTATCCGGTGTACTCCTTGCAGTGGTGCTGGCCATCTGCCTGGGTAAGCAGGCAAAGGACTGGAGTATGCTGCTGACAGTAGCGGTATGCTGCATGGTGATGGCCGGTGCGGCAAGCTTTTTCGAGCCGATCCTGCGGTTTCTAGAAAAGCTGCGGGATTCGGCAAATATCGACCCGGAGGTGCTGGAAATTCTCTTCAAGGCGGTTGGTATTGGCCTCGTCGGAGAATTCGCCGGACGCATTTGCCAGGATTCCGGCTACGGCTCCATGGGAAAAGGGATCCAGGTGCTTACTGCCGGGGCGGTGTTGTGGCTGGCGCTTCCCATGATGGAATCCTTGCTTGCGTTGGTGGGAAATGTGCTGGAGGGTCTATGAGAAGCTTTTTGATCCTTTTGGTTTTGATCCCGATTCTGGCACTACCGGTGTGCGCGGAGACGTTCACCGCGCCTCAGGCACCTGCGGATGCCCAGCAACTGCTGCCTGCGGAATCCGAGAGCTTTGGATCGGATCTGTGGAAAGTGATCCTGGCGGCTATCAAAAAGGTGGAACCGGAGATCGCAGAGTCTGCTTCTATCTGCGTTTGTGTTCTTGCAGTGCTGCTGATCGTCAGCCTCCTGGGGCAATTGCCAGGGGAAACGGGATGGGTGTTGGAATTCGGCGCAACGGTGGGTATCTGCCTGCTTCTGCTGGGGACAAGCACCTCTATGGTGCGTATTGCATCGGATACGGTACAGGAACTGAGCAATTACGGAAAGCTGCTGCTTCCGGTGATGACAGCCGCAATGTCCGCCCAGGGGGGCGTTACCTCCGGTGCGGCGCTGTACGCTGGGACAGTTGCTTTGGACACGGTGGTTGGCAGCCTCATCAGTCATATTTTGATCCCTGCGGTATATATTTACATAGCCCTGAGCATTGCCCACAGCGCCTCAGCAGATGCCGGTGTGGGGACGCTGGCAGAGCTTGTGAAATGGTTTGGCACCCGGTCGTTAAAGACGATGCTGTATCTGTTCACAGGGTTTTTGGGGATCACAGGTGTGGTCAGCGGCACTGCGGATGCGGCGGCGCTGAAGGCCACCAAACTGTCGATCTCCGGGATGGTACCTGTTGTTGGCGGTATCCTTTCGGACGCCTCTGAGGCAGTTCTGCTGGGTGCGGGCGTGGTTATGAATGGCGTTGGGATCTATGGACTACTGGTGATCGTGACCATTTGGATCACTCCATTTTTGCGCATTGGCATCCTGTACCTGATGTTGAAGGTAACCGGTGGCATCTGTGCAGGATTTGCCCTAAAGCGCGTAGGGAAATTGGTGCAGAGCTTTTGTACCGCCATGGGACTTCTGCTGGCGATGATCGGCACCGTGTCCATGCTGCTGCTTGTGAGCACCGTATGCTTTATGAAGGGAGTAGGGTAGTGGAGTGGATCCGTGAATATGTGATGCAGGTGATCGGCGCTGCCATGATCTGCGGTGTCATCCGCTTACTTGTGGGCAAAAAAGGCGCTGTGGTTGGTACAGTACGGCTGCTGACGGCGGTATTTATGCTGCTCACGATTTTATCCCCCATTTCCGGCATCGCCCTCCCGGATCTTCGGGATTGGACAGATTCCATCACCCAGGATGGGGAAGACCTAGTGAACGCGGGAATCCGGTATCAACGCCAGGAGCTGGTATCATACATAAAGGCGCACTTAGAGGCATATATCTTGGATAAAGCCACAGCCCTTGGCGCGGAAATTACGGTGCAGGTGCACCTGTCCGGCGATGCCTTGCCTGCACCCAATGGGGTGACAGTGGAGGGTGCCATCTCCCCCTATGGAAAAACGAAACTGAGCGGGATCCTGGAAAAGGACCTGGGGATCCCAATGGAGGCGCAGACATGGATCAGCAATCAATCCTGAGCAAAGGAAAGGCGTTCCTTCAAAAGTATCGCTACGCACTTTTGGTAGTGTTGCTGGGCCTTGTGCTGATGCTGCTCCCAGGCAGGGATCAGCCGGAAACCGTACCTCAGCAGGAAAAGGCAACCCAAAGTGTCAGCCTGTCCGAGGAGATGGAACAGATCCTTTCCACGATCCAGGATGCCGGTAGGGTAAAGGTGCTGCTGACCCTGGAAAAGGGGGAAGAAACGGTATACCAAACAGATGAGGATCGGGATGGGGAATCCTTGCGGCTGGATACGGTGCTGATCACCGACGCAGACCGGAATCAGCAGGGGCTTATTCGGCAGGTCAACCCGGCGAAATACTTGGGGGCTGTGATATTGTGCCAGGGCGCGGACAGCGCGGCGGTGCGGCTGGCCATCGTGGAGGCGGTAGCGAAGCTTACCGGCCTGGGTACAGATCGGATCAGTGTGCTGAAAATGAAATGATTGGGAGGAATCAGTATGAAGAACTGGAAGAAGAACCTGATGGCAGCGGCGGTACTGTTGGTGGTGTGCGCGGGGATCTATACCAACTGGGTGTATAGCAATGCACAGAATGTTGACAACCTGACGGACGTGTTGGACGCGGAAAAGGTGCTGGCGGAGGATGGCCTCATCCTGAATGCGGAGCAGGCGGATAGCGTCCTGGATGGTAACGATACCCAAACGGATTATTTTGCCGCCGTGCGCCTTTCTCGGCAGCAGGCCCGTGACAGCGCCGTGAATCTCCTGCAGGAAGCGATGGCCTACGGAACTGCGGAGGATGCCCAGCAATCCAATGCGCAGCTGGAGGATATCGTGCAGACCGCCCTTTGCGAGGCCCAGATCGAGAGCCTCATCATCGCCAAGGGCTATACCGATTGCGTGGCCTATATGTCAGAGGACGGGATCTCCGTTGCTGTGGCAGCTCCTGAGGGTGGACTGGTACAGACGGATGTGGCCGTGATCGCGGATATCATCATTACACAGACGGGCTTTGAGATGGCCGATATCCGGGTAGTAGAAGTACATTAAGGAAAGAGCCTGTCGTTGGACGCAAGTCGTTCATCGCAGGCTTTTTGCTTTTTTTGGGAGTTGGTTGAATAGAAGTTGACTTGTTGCGGGAAATTTGGTATACTAGCATAAATTATTATGCCGAATTAGGCGTAGCTATAGTAGGAGGAGCATTTATGGCTGAGAATAAGCAGTATGTCACCCAAATACAGGACAACGGTACCATCCTGATCTCTGAGGATGTGCTGGCTTCCATCATTACCCAGGCAGTGAAGGATGTAGAGGGTGTTGTAGGTCTGAGCACCAAGCCCGGTGCGGACATCGCCGATATGATCGGCAAGAAAAACTGGGGCAAGGGTCTGCGGATCGTCATCGCTGAGGACAATGGTGTTGCTGTGGATTGCGACCTGATTGTCGGTTACGGTCAGAGCGTTGTTGGTGTTGCCCAGGCTGTCCAGGCTGCAATCGTGGCCGCGCTGGAATCCACCACCGGTGTCACCGTAACTGCTGTAAATGTAAACGTCTGCGGCATCGTCCGCCAGTAAGAGGTAGCATATGACAAGAGCAAACGCCAGAGAACTGGCGGTACATTTGATCTATTCCCAGTCCTTTACCGGTGACGAGCCGGAGCAGGTGGTCAATGACCGGCTGGACAAGGAGTATTACCATCGCCTGTCCGAGGAAAATGATGTATATACCGAGCGGCCCAGCCGTGCCCAGCTGAAGTATATCGATACTGTGGTCTGCGGTGTTGCCAACCGTGGGGAGATGCTCAATGAGCAGATTGCCCGTTACTCTATCGGTTGGGACATTTCCCGTATCTCCCGGCTTGCCAAGGCCATTTTGCAGCTGGCCATTTTCGAAGTGCTGTTTGTTGAGGATGTGCCTGCGGGTGTTGCGGTTTCCGAAGCTGTCCGCCTGGCCAAGAAGTACGACGGCGACGATACCGGTGCCTTCATCAACGGCATCCTGGGTTCCTTCGTCAGAGGCTTATCTGCTGAGGAGACCGTATGAGCGTCATTGGTTTGGACACCAGCAATTACACTACCTCCATTGCTGTTTATGACGGCGTGGATGGGGTGAATTGTTCCAGGCTCCTTCCTGTAAAGGAAGGGGAGCTTGGTCTGCGCCAATCGGACGCAGTTTTTGCCCATATCAAAAGCCTGCCGGAGCTATCCGACAGGCTATTTTCCCATTCCCGCCCGGATTCCATTCAGGCGGTGGCTGTGTCTACCCGGCCCAGAGCGGTGGATGGGAGCTATATGCCCTGCTTTATGGTGGGCTACTCCCATGGGAAAATGCTGGCCGCCCTGCACAATGTGCCGCTGTTTGAGGTCTCTCATCAGCAGGGCCATGTGGCTGCTTCCTTGTGGAGCGCCGGACGGCTGGATTTGATGGACAAGCCGCATCTTGCTTGGCATCTTTCCGGTGGCACTACCGAGTTGCTGCTGGTGGAGCCGGAGGGACGAAATGTTCGCTGCACCCGCATTGGCGGCACGTCAGATATTTCTGCCGGCCAGCTCATTGACCGCACAGGTCAGCTGCTGGGCTTGCCTTTTCCCGCGGGCAAGCACCTGGATAGCCTGAGTAAGCAGGCGGAAAATAAGGACGTTTTCAAGGTGAAGTGTCCGGATCTGGAATTTTCTCTTTCCGGCGTGCAGAATAAGGTGCAGCAGTATCATGCCGCCGGCGCCGCTGCAGAAGAGACCGCAGCCTATGCTCTGCGTTGCGTCATTGGTGCTGTGATCACCGCAACGGAGCACGCATTGGCGAAATATCCGGGGCTGGAAGTGGTGTTCTCCGGTGGCGTGGCATCCAACAGCCTCCTGCGGGAGCGTACTGCCGCCCTGAAGCCCGTATTCTCCAAGCCGGAGTATTCCACCGACAACGCCATGGGCGTGGCTGTGCTGGCCCAGCGGCTCCTGGAGGGGTGAGTATGGGACAGCAGGTTCTTTCCATCACGCAGGTCAATGAATACATCCGCTCCCGGATGGATGCGGACCCGTTACTCAATTCCATTGCTGTGAATGGTGAGATCAGTAATTACAAGGTCTATCCGTCGGGGCATCATTATTTTACCCTGAAGGATGAAGGCGCGGCCTTGAAGTGCGTTATGTTCAAAGGTAACGCTATGCGCCTACGGTTTCGTCCCGATAATGGCGCTAAGGTAATT
>JAZREG010000075.1:0-8723 GCA_045660725.1 Faecousia sp. | reverse complement strand
AGCCTGCCCGTTTCCGCCTTCGACGGCCTGGCCGACGGCCAGTTCCCCCTGGGTGCTTCCGCTTACGAGAAGCGCGGCGTTGCCGTTACCGTCCCCCACTGGGATGAGGCCAAGTGCATTCAGTGTAACAACTGTGCTTATGTCTGCCCCCACGCTACCATCCGTCCCTACGCTCTGACCGCTGAGGAAGTCGCCGCGCTGCCCGAGGGCGCCCGCGTTGTTCCCGTCAAGGCCGGCAAGGGCAAGGGCGTCTACTCCTACACCATGGGCGTGTCTCCCCTGGACTGCATGGGCTGCGGCGTCTGTGTCGGCGTCTGCCCCACCAAGGCTATCACCATGGTTCCTCAGGAGCAGGAGCTGGGCGAGCAGGCCATCTGGAACCACCTGGTTGCCAAGGTCAGCGAGAAGAAGGATATGCAGGACAACACCGTCAAGGGCTCTCAGTTCCGCAAGCCCCTGCTGGAGTTCTCCGGCTCCTGCGCTGGCTGTGCTGAAACCTCTTACGCCCGTCTGGTGACCCAGCTGTTCGGCGATCGGATGTACATCTCCAACGCCACCGGCTGTTCCTCCATCTGGGGCGGCCCCGCTGCTACCTCTCCCTACTGCGTCAACGAAGAGGGCTTCGGTCCCGCTTGGGCCAACTCCCTGTTCGAGGACAACGCTGAGCACGGCCTGGGTATGTACACCGCACAGGCTGTCATCCGTGAGTCCCTGGCAGGCAAGGTCCGTCAGGTCATGGAGACCACCGCTTGCGCCGAGCGCAAGGCCGCTTGCCAGGCTTGGCTGGACACCTTCAATGACGGCGAGGCCAACAAGGCTGCTACCAAGGCTCTGATCGCCAACCTGGAAGCTAAGGTCTGCTGCGACACCGTCGCTGACATCCTGAGCAAGAAGGAATACCTGAGCAAGAAGTCCATCTGGATCTTCGGCGGCGACGGCTGGGCATACGACATCGGCTTCGGCGGCGTGGACCACGTCCTGGCCTCCAACAAGGATGTCAACATCTTCGTCTTCGATACCGAGGTCTACTCCAACACCGGCGGTCAGGCTTCCAAGGCTTCCAACATCGGTCAGGTCGCTCAGTTCGCTGCCTCCGGTAAGGAAACCAAGAAGAAGTCCCTGGCTGAGATCGCTATGAGCTACGGCTACGTCTACGTTGCTCAGATCGCTATGGGCGCCAACCAGGCTCAGACCATCAAGGCCATCTGCGAGGCTGAAGCTTACAATGGTCCTTCCCTGATCATCGGCTACGCTCCCTGTGAGATGCACTCCATCAAGGGCGGCATGACCAACTGCCAGGCCGAGATGAAGAAGGCTGTGGATTGCGGCTACTGGAACCTGTTCCGCTTCGATCCCTCCAAGGAAACCGGCAAGTTCCAGCTGGATAGCAAGGATCCCAAGGAAGGCTATCAGGAGTTCCTGATGAACGAGGCTCGTTACAGCCGTCTGACCCGCGAGTTCCCCGACCGCGCTGCTGACCTGTTCGCCAAGAACGAGGCCGCTGCCAAGGAGCGTTGGGAGCACCTGAAGAAGCTGGTCGAGATGTACAAGGACTAATTCCTGGTACGACCCACAAAACCAAGGCCCCTGTCCAATGGACAGGGGCCTTTTCTTGACCAAAATTATGCTCGTTTTGGCAATGCGCAAAAAATGTACTAGTGACATTCCCTAAGCGCTGTGATACAATAATTGGGAACAACCAGCCGAAAGGAGAAAAGCTATGCTTTGTACCGTCATCGATATTCGTGGAGATTACGCTTACGTCAAATATGACGATACCGGTGTGGTCTCTGAGGTTGCCATCGCCCTTCTTCCCTGGGGTGTGGATGTGGGCGACCGGCTGAAATTTGAAGATTACGAATTCACAAGTGTTTGAAAGGAGCCTTTCTATGAGCCGTATTCGCGATCATGTATGGATCTGGGGTCATCCCCCCGGAAAGCTGAACGAGCCCTGCCACCTGGATTCTCAGATGACTCCCATGGAGTCTGCCCTGTACCTGGGCGCCCGGAATGTGTTTTACATCCCCATGGGCAAGAAGATGAACATGACCCAGTGCAACAAAGCCATGGACACCCTGAATCATGTGGGCTGGGCCATCGAGAAGGCCTACAAGCGCCCTGAGGTCATCGACAATTTGCTGGCTCAGGCAGAGATGTTCCCCAATATCAATAACGGCATCCTTGACGACTTCCTCAACGAGGAAAATGAAGGCAACAACCACCTGAACTACCCCCCGGAACTGCTGCGTGAAATCCGTCGCAAGCTCCACACCGGCATCTCCCGCCCCCTGGAACTGTGGCAGGTGCTGTACACCAAGCAGCTGGAGCGTCCGGAGCTGCTGAAGTATGTGGACGAGTTTGACCTGATCACCCTGTGGTTCTGGAACAACTCCGAGATCCCTTTCTTTGAGGATCGCTGCCGCCGATTCTTCGAGCTGACTCCCAACAGCCGCAGAATGGTGGGCATCTACCTGTGGTCCTTTGGTGACGACGGTGAAGTGGACCCCGCCGACGTGCGGATGCAGCTGGATCGCTGCCGGGAATTCATGAAGGCAGGTCTGCTGGAAGGTTTTATCCTCCACAGCAACGCCGTGGCCGATATGGACTTTGCGGCGGTTGCCGAAGCCAAAAAGTGGATGGCTGAACACGGCGACGAACTGATCTAATTACAAAAAAGCGCTGGTCTAAGACCAGCGCTTTTTGTTATTTCTTTTCGGTTTCTTCCTTCTTCAGCTTTGCCAGACGCTTTAACAGGCGGTTTTCCTTGTATTTCTTCCGCTTCTCTTTGAATTTCGAATTCAGCTCCGGGGGTTGATCATTCAGCTTCTCCCGGTCGATCTGCCGGGCTGCCAATCGCTTTTGGGTCAATTCACGGCCCAGGGCATACAGCACAGAAACCAGGGGGATCATCAGCAGCATACCGCCGACACCCATCAGTTCACCGCCCACGGCAACCGCCAGCAGCACCCACATGCCGGGCAGGCCTACAGAGCTGCCCACCACCTTGGGGTAGATCATGTTGCCCTCGATCTGCTGCAGCACCAGGAACATGACCACAAACCACAGGGCCAAAATGGGACTATCGATCAGGATAAAGAACGCACCCACAGCGCAGCCAATAAAGGCACCCACGATGGGAATCAGCGCCAGCACCGCAATGGTCACGCTGACCAGGGGGATATAGGGCATCCGGAAGATGGCCATGCTGATGGCAAACATCACACCCAGGATCACCGCTTCCAGGCACTGTCCGGAAATGAAGTTGGAGAATGTGGCGTTGGTCATCCGCAGGATGCGGATGGTTTCATCACAAACCTTCTCCGGCAGGAAGGAATACAGCAGCCGCCGTCCCTGCCGTGCCAGGATCTCCTTGCGGCTCAGGCAGTACAGAGAGAACACCAGGCTCAGCACCGCATTGAATACACCGGTGGAAAGCTTGATCACGGTACTGAAAGTCTTATCTACGATAGAGCTGAGGCTGTTGCTGATCAGGGTCACCGCTTTTTGAATCAGGCCCGCCCAGTCCATGCTCTCAAAATCCGTATATTGGGACAGCCATTGCAGCAATTCCGGATTGTCATTGAGGTAGTCCGTAGCCACCTGCTGTACCCGCTTGAAGAAATCAGGCAATGTGGCGATCAGGGATTCCGCTGTGGCCACGATCTGCGGCACCAGGAGATATACCACGCACAGCAGCACCAAAATCACAGCAATAAAGGTCAGCAGGATCGCCACCGCACGGCGCAACGCCGGCTTCTTGACGAACTTAATCCACCGTTCAATGGCCCGCATGGGGACATTCAAAATAAACGCCACCGCGGCACCGGCAATGAAGGGGAGCAAAATATCCCAGCCACGCTTCAGCAGCGACATCATTCGTTCCGTTTCGTGGAGCAGCCAGTACAGCAGGATACAACCCGCTACACCCAAAAAAATACTGCGCAGGGTCTTTTTATTCATTTCCATGGCAGCGCCTCCTCTCTCCTGTGATTATACCAAAGAATCCACAGGAATGCCAGCAAAATATTTGTAAACAACCTTACCCCCGCTCTGCCAGCGCCTCACACAGATCATCCACATCCGCCTGGGATGTAGCCCAGCTGGTGCAGAAACGCACCACACGACTCCCCTGGCCCACCGGCTCCATGGAAACGAAGGTAAAGCGATCCTTCAGTTTTTCCAGCAGATCGTTGGGCAGAACAGGAAAGATCTGATTGGTACAACCGGGAACGGAAAGGGGGTACCCCAGCTGTGCCACAGTAGCCCGGATCTGATCGGCGTAGGCATTGGCCTTCCGGCAGATATCGAACATCAGGCCGTCTTCCAGCAGCGCTTCAAACTGGATGCCAAGCAACCAGCCCTTGGCCAGCATAGCGCCCCGCTGCTTGATGAGATACCGGAAATCTTCCATCAGGGAAGGATTTGTAATGACCACCGCCTCACCGAACATGGTGCCGCACTTGGTGCCGCCGATGTAAAACACATCGCACAACCGGGCAAGATCCGGCAGTGTCACATCGTTTTCCTTTGCGGTCAGGGCATAGCCAAGCCGGGCGCCATCCACGAACAGGAACAAGCTATGCTCCCGGCACACCCGGGAAATGGCCTCCAGTTCAGAAAGGCTGTACAGCGTTCCCCACTCGGTGGATTGGGAAATGTACACCAGCTTCGGCTGTGCGATATGGACATGATCCGGGTCTGCCCAATGGTTGCAGACAACATCATATACCTGTTCTGCGGTGATCTTACCATTCACAGCCGGCAGAGCGATGACCTTATGGCCGGTTGCCTCGATGGCGCCGGTCTCATGGACATGGATATGTCCGCTTTCCGCGGCGATCACTGCCTGATGGGGCCGCAGAGCTGCCGCGATCACCGTCAGATTTGTCTGCGTGCCGCCCACCAAAAAGTGGACCGCCGCATCCTCCCGGGCGCACAGCTTGCGGATCTTATCCGCTGCCGCACCGCAACAGGGATCTTCCCCGTAACCGGGCATCCCCTGGGCCAGGGCCTCCTGCATCCGTTCCAGCACTGCAGGATGGCACATCCGATTGTAGTCATTGTGAAAGTAGATCATGGTATTCTCCTGTGGGACAAGTATCTTTCAATATTCTATCCTTTTTGACCACCTCTGTCAAGGATGCATATTCCCCTGCGGCTGTGCATAATGTTTTTCGGTAGCACACAGCATCGGAGGGGAGAAACATGTCAGATACCATCGAAAAACGCGCCTGCGAACTGGCTGTGTACATGATCGAGACCGGCGCCACGGTGCGGGCCGCCGCTCAGCACTTTGGCATCTCCAAATCTACCGTACATAAAGATCTCCAACAGCGCCTGCCCGGCTGCAATCGCCGGCTTTATGAGCAGGTGCGAAAGGTACTGGATGTAAACAAACAGCAGCGCCACATCCGAGGAGGTCAGGCTACCCGAGAAAAATACAGAAAATCCACATAAGAACTGCCCAGCCATTTGGCTGGGCTTTTGCATTTTACAGGTCGTCCGCATCCTGTACCGGAAGCGCGTCCTCTTCCGCAATTCCATCTTCGTAGACAGGCACGCCGGTATAGCTTCCCAAAGGATCTCCAATGATCCCGCCGTAGGGCACATTCATCAGGCCCAAAGGCGGCAATTGCAGCGCCGCGATCTTGTCTTCCTTCTTATTGCGCAAGCTAATCCCTCCCTTCGGGATTAGCTTGACCGAATGGAAGGGCAAAATACCTGGATTTCGTTGCATTCTCTTGGTTTTCATGATACACTAAGTAAAAACGCAAGCAAAGCACAGGTGATACCCATGGGTAAATTTGACGGCTATTTGATCTGCACAGATCTGGACGGTACATTGCTGCGCAACGACAAGCAGATCAGCGAAGAAAATTTGAAAGCAATCGCGTACTTCCAGCAGGAAGGTGGCATTTTCACCTTCATTACCGGAAGAATGCCATTCTTTGTGGATGGAGTCCTGTCCCAGGTAACGCCCAATGGTCCCTTCGGCTGTGTCAACGGCGGTGGTCTGTACGATCACAAAAAGCAGGAATACCTTTGGAAGGGTGTCATGCCGCCTCACGTTACCGAGCTTATTGAATGTGTGGACAAAACCATTCCCGGCATCGGCATCCAGGTCAACACGTTCCATCATGTCTATTTCTGCAGAGAAAATGAGACCATGGAGATCTTCCGACGGCTTACAGGTCTACCAAATCTTGTCTGCGATTACCATGCGGTCAAAGAACCCATCGCCAAGATCCTTTTTGGCAGCGAAAGTGATGATGAAATTCAGCTGATTGAAAAAACACTTCGTTCCCACCCCAGGGCGAAGGAATTTGACTTCATTCAATCGGAGCGCACCTTGTTCGAGATCCTGCCCAAGGGAATTGGCAAAGGCACCGCCATCAGCAACCTGGTGCGACTTTTGAATCTGGACATCCGCAAAACCATCGCCATTGGCGACTACAGCAACGATATTTCCATGTTCCGGGCCGCTCAGGTGGGTGTGGCCGTGGCCAACGCCTGCCCCGACGCCCTGGCAGCGGCAGACTATATTACTGTCAGCAATGAGGAGCACGCAGTTGCTCAGGTGATCTACGACCTGGAAGCAGGCAAGCTTCCGTTCTAAGAAGGAGGAACCCCATGTTTGATATCACGCTCCTGTGCATGGGCAAGCTGAAAGAGAAATTTTACCTGTCCGCCGCAGAGGAGTATGCCAAGCGGCTAAAAGGTTACTGCAATTTCCACCTGCTGGAGCTGCCGGAGTTCCGCCTGCCCGAAAATCCTTCCCCTGCGGAGATCGCCGCAGGATTAGATAAGGAGGCCGAGCTGATCTTCTCCAAGATCCCTAAGGGTGCTTGGCTGTGCATTTTCACCCCCGAGGGCAAGACCCTGAGCAGCGAAGCCTTTGCCCAAAAAATAAAGGAAGTGAAGCTATCCGGCAAGTCGTCCGTATGTTTCCTCATCGGCTCTTCCTTCGGCATCAGCCCGAAGGTCAAGGAGAAGGCAGATTTCAAGCTCTCCATGGGGCCCATGACTTTCCCCCACCACCTGGCCCGGATCATGGTGCTGGAGCAGCTCTACCGGGCGGAAGCCATTCAGGCCGGAAGTAAGTACCACAAATAAGGAGGGAAACCATGAAGAAGAAAGTTACAATCATCATCTGCATCGCCATCGTCGTTATCCTCGGCCTTGCAGCCCTGCAGGTCTGCCACCAGCACTCCACCTGGCTGCCCCAGGGCGTGGTGACCATCCACAATCAGGGTCAGTCTGTGACTCTGACCGATGTGGAAGCACGCACCATCAGCACCATTTTCACCCTCCACTTCTATCGCTACGGCATCGGTGGTTGTCCCTATAATGACGGCGTTTCCATTACCATCGGTGACCGGGAATTCTTCCTGGCTACCGACGGCTGCCCCACCGCAAAGGATTCCTTAAACGGAAACTGCATGGAATTCAACCGTGTAGACTGGAAGCAGATCCAGAAAATCTTTTCTGACCATTTTGGCAACACATTGATACACTAAGAAAACTGCCGACTCTAATGAGTCGGCAGTTTTTCTCAAAATTCACCAGCATCGTACATCACCGCGGACAGGGCGCACAGAGGCGCTGTCTCGCACCGCAGGATGCGCTTACCAAGGGTGCAGACCTGCAAACCCGCCTGGGCCGCCTGGGCCACTTCCTTCTCCTCCAGGCCTCCCTCCGGGCCTGTGAGCAAGCTGACGGTGGTATAATCCCCGGATTCCAGGGCCATCCGCAGAGTGGTGGCCTGCTCATTTTCGTAGAACAGAAGCGCTTTGTCTGCCTTGGCCGCCCGCTCCAGGGCCGCCTTGTAGCTGGGCAGCACCAGCACCTCCGGAACTCTGCCCCGGCCGGATTGCTCCGATGCGGAGGCAGCGATCTTCTGCCACCGCTCCAGCTTCTTCTGAAGGCTCTTATCGTCCGGCTTGGAAACGCACCGGGCGGAGGGGAACGCCACAATCTCGAAGGCGCCCAATTCCGTAGCCTTTTGGATCACATGTTCCAGCTTGTCCGCCTTGGGAAAAGCCATGTAAACGCTCACCTGCACACGGGCTTCCGTTTCAGAAGTCTGGCGCTTATTCACCACCAGGCTGATCTGCCCGGCGCTGACATCGCTGACGGTGCAAAGGCACTCCTGGCCCTGGCCATCGCATACCAAAACCTGTTCTCCGTTTTTCAGCCGCAGCACCTTGGCGTGCTGGGCGTTCTCCCCTGTCAGTACCAAAAAATCCGGCAGCAGCTCTTCCGGCTTCACAAAAAATCGTGTCATAGCGAGAACCTCCTTTTTCCATAGTGTAGCAGATAAAATAAAGAAAAGCTACTGTTATTTGAATAAACCGCAACGCTGCAGGCTGGTGCCGGCCTTTCGAGTCCTTTCTCGCACCAAAAAAGAGGACGCCGATCGGCGCTATTCTTGTTCCAATTCAATCCACATTCCTCCGGAATGCGTCTTGAATCGGAAGGACTCTCCCACGGCCTAAAAAGTGTCCACCGGACACTTTTTACACCAGTCTGCGGACTGGTGCCGGCCTTTCGAGTCCTTTCCCGCACCAAAAAAGAGGACGCCGATCGGCGTCCTCTTTTCGGATGTGACTTACTATGTTCCAATTCAATCCACATTCCTCCGGAATGCGTCTTGAATCGGAAGGACTCTCCCACGGCCTAAAAAGTGTCCACCGGACACTTTTTACACCAGTCTGCGGACTGGT
>JAZREG010000074.1:0-36843 GCA_045660725.1 Faecousia sp. | reverse complement strand
CGGCAAGTTCATGGCAGAATCCACCGCCTACTGGGTGCAAGAATACAACCTGGACGGCCTGCGCTTTGACCTGATGGGCCTGCACGATGTGGCCACCATGCAGGAAGTGGAATCCGCTGTCCACGCCATCAACCCCAACGCCATCCTCTACGGCGAAGGCTGGACCATGGGCTCCACCATCGACGGCTCTCCCATGGCCAACCAGGGCAACATCAGCCAGATCAAGCCCACCGGCGACGGCATCGGCTCTGTGGCCGTGTTCAACGACGCCATCCGTGACGGCCTGAAGGGCAGCGTGTTTGATAAGACCTCCCAGGGCTACATCAGCGGCGCAGCCGGTGCCAACTGGACCAAGGTCCTGTTCGGTATCCGCGGCGGTACCGGCACCGGCACCACCTGGCAGGTGGAAAATTCCATGGTCGTCAACTACATGAGCGCCCACGACAACAACACCCTGTGGGATAAGCTCCTGCTGTCTAACCCCAACAACACCGCCGAGCAGCGGCTGCAGATGAACAAGCTGGGTGCCGGCATCCTGATGATCGCCAAGGGTACGCCCTTCTGGCAGGCCGGCGAGGAAATGCTGCGCACCAAGGGCGGCGACGAGAACAGCTACAAGTCCAGCGACGAGGTCAACAACATCGACTGGTCCGTGCTGCAGGAAGGCACCATGGAATATGACGCCATGCTGTACTACAAGGGCCTCATTGAAATGCGCAAGGCCTTCTCCATCTTCACCGACAACAACGCCCAGGTGGCCAATGTCAACGAGCTGGGCAGCGGCGTGGTCGGCATCACCCTGGACGATGGCAACGGCGGCCAGGCTCTGGTGGTCCTGAACCCCCACAACACCAACCTGCCCTACACCCTGGAAGGCAATTGGAACCTGGTGGCCGACGGCACCCGGGCCGGCAGCACCGCTTTGGCCAACGAGACCGGCAGCGTCACTGTTTCCGGCATCAGCATCCGCGTTTATGTCAATGACGCCCTGATGGGCGGCTAAGCAGCTTCACAGTCCCCTATCTCATGCCGCCGGTGCCTCAGGTACCGGCGGCAGATTGGAGTTTTGTATGAAATACGGAAAAAAATGGATGGGTTTGATCCTTATGAGTCTTTCTTTGCTCCTGCTTTCCGCTTGCGCCGCCCCCGCCACCGAAACGGATTGGCGTCCCGGCAAGCAAACCGCCTCTGTGACCTCCGACACCCTGTTCGTGGAAAAAACGGCACTGCCTGAGGATTTCATCCTGGGCATGGACGCCTCCTGCGTCCCCGCTTTGGAAAAAAGCGGCGTCAAGTATTATGACCACCAGGGTAACGAAAAGGATGTCTACAAAATCCTTGCGGAAAACGGCATCAACTACATCCGGGTGCGCATTTGGAATGATCCTTATGACAGTAGTGGCAACGGCTACGGCGGCGGCAACTGCGACCTGGACAACGCCATCGCCATCGGAAAGCGGGCCGCCAAGTATGGCCTTAAGCTGCTGGTGGACTTCCACTACTCCGACTTTTGGGCCGATCCCGGCAAGCAGATGGTGCCCAAGGCCTGGAAGGGCATGAACATCGACCAAAAGAGCGAAGCTCTGTACCAATACACCAAGGAATCCCTGGAAAAATTGCAAAAAGCCGGGGCGCTGATCGGCATGGTGCAGATCGGCAACGAGACCAACGGTGCCCTGTGCGGCGAATCCAGCTCCGCTGTGGGTGGCTGGAAGAAGATCACCCAGCTGCTGCAATCCGGCAGCAAGGCCGTCCGGGAGGTCTGCCCCAAGGCATTGGTGGCGGTGCATTTTGCCAACCCGGAAAAGGCCGACAGCTACGAAAGCTACAGCAAAAACCTGGATTACTACGGCGTCGATTACGATGTGTTTGCCTCCTCCTACTACCCCTTCTGGCACGGCACCCTGGAGAACCTTTCCAATGTGCTGTCCAACATCGCCACCACCTACAATAAAAAGGTCATGGTGGCGGAAACCTCCTACGCCTTCACCGCCGAGGATACCGATTTTTCCGGAAACACCATCGGTGACGGCGGCGGCATCGTGAAAAACTACCCCTTCACGCTCCAGGGCCAGGCAAACCTCGTCCGGGATGTGGTCAACTGCGTGGCCAACGACATGGTTAACGGCATCGGCGTTTTCTACTGGGAAGGCACCTGGATCAGCGTCGGCGGCAGCAGCTGGGCGGAAAACTCCGCTCTGTGGGAGAAATACGGCTCCGGCTGGGCCAGCTCTTTTGCCAGCCAGTATGACCCCGAGGACGCAGGCAAGTACTACGGCGGCAGCGCCGTGGATAACCAGGCCTTCTTCGACGAAAAGGGCCACGCCACGGAAAGCTTAAAGGTCTTCGGCCTGCTGCGCTGCGGCAACACCGTGGCCCAAAAGGCCGACGCCATTGAGGATGTGAACCTCATCTGCGACCTCAATGGGGATATCCGCCTGCCCGACACCGTCAACGCCATCATGCTGGACAACAGTAAGCAATCCATCGGCGTGCAGTGGCACAATGTGGACCTGGACGCCATGAAGCAAGGGGGCGTTGCCAAGTACACCATCGAAGGCACTGCCGGCGGCATGAAGGCTTTGTGCTATGTGTCCATGGTGGAATACAACTACCTGCAAAACTGGAGCTTTGAAGAGGGAGATGCCGGCTGGAATGCCACCGCTCTGAAGCAGTTCGACCAGCTGCAGGTAGAGGACAAGGTCCCCGACTCCGTCACCGGCACCCGCCACTACCACTTCTGGGGCGCCGGCGCCGACGCGGTGGAATTCACCCTGGAGCAGACCGTCACGGATTTGAAAACCGGCACCTACCGCTACGCAATCTCCATTATGGGCGGCGACGGCGGCAATACCGAGATCTACGCCTATGTGAAGATCAACGGCCAAATCGTGGCCCGGTGCGACAGCAAGATCACCGTATATAATGAATGGCACACCCCGGTGATCGAGAATATTGCATATACCGAGGGCGATACCCTCACGGTGGGCATCTATGTCAAGTGCGCCGGGCCCAACGCCTGGGGCAAGATCGACGACGGCATGCTCAACAAGCAGTAAAAAGGAGAGAAATCTATGGACAAGAAACGCATTTGGGTCATGGCGATCCTGCTGGTGATGGCCGCTGTCTGCGGCATTGCCGCCGGCGCCCTGTACCTGCACATGGCCGGCGACGAGCCCGTGGCCGTGGCAGACCCGGTGGACGACAACTACCGCACCTTCTATCAGATCTTCGTCGGCTCCTTTGCCGACTCCAACGGCGACGCCTTCCGCGACCTGCGGGGCATCATCAACCGCTTTGCCTACCTCAATGACGGCAACATGAATTCCGAAACCAGCCTGGGCGTTCAGGGCATTTGGCTGTCCCCCATTTTTAAGTCCCCCTCCTACCATAAATACGATGCCACCGACTACTATGAGATCGACTGGCGTTTCGGCACCGAGGAGGACCTGAAGGAGCTGATCGCCCTGTGCCACAGCCGGAATGTGAAGCTCATTCTGGATATGGCCATCAACCACACCTCCACCCAGAATGCCTGGTTCCAGAGCTTTAAGGAAGCCCGGATCAGCGGCAATACCCAGGATCCCTACTACGACTTCTACTCCTGCGCCACCACCGCGGACAAGCGCAATGGCGTGACCTATCAGAAGTTTGCCGGCGTGGATTGCTGGTATGAGTGCAACTTCTCCGGTGAGATGCCCGAACTGAACTACGACAACCCCACCGTCCGGGAAGAAATGGTCAAGCTCGCCAAGTACTACCTGGATCTGGGCATCGACGGCTTCCGCTTCGACGCGGTGAAGTACATCTACTACGGCGACACCGACCGCAGCGTGGACTTCTGGGAGTGGTACATGGCAGAACTCCGCAAAATCAAGCCCGACATCTACGCCGTGGGCGAATGCTGGTCCGGTGAAACGGAGATCCTGGCGTACTACGGTGCCATGAACTGCTTCAACTTCGCCATGAGCCAGGCCGAGGGCTTCGCCGCCAACGCCGCCAAGGGCCAAAATATCTCGAAGTTCACCGGCTATGTGGCCTCCTTCCAGCAGAAGATCCTGGCCGCCAACCCCCAGGGCATGGCCATGTCCTTCCTGTCCAACCATGATATGGACCGGATCTCCAGCGCCTTCATTACGGACAACCATATGAAGATGGCCGCCAACCTGTACCTGCTGAGCCCCGGTTCTCCCGTGATCTACTACGGCGAGGAGCTGGGCATGCGGGGCTCCCGGGGCGGTGAAAACACCGATGCCAACCGCCGGCTGGCCATGCTGTGGGGCAACGACGATGTCCGCAATCCCGCCGGCTCCACCTACCCCGCCGACAAGCAGATCCAGTCCACGGTGCAGACCCAGAAGCAGGATCCCAACAGCATGCTGATGTACTACAACAAGCTCCTGTCCATCCGCCACCGGAATCCCGCCATCGCCCGGGGCATCTACACCGCCCTGGATTGCGGCGAAAAGAATCTGGGCGGCTTCCGGATCGAATACAAGGACCAGGTGCTGGGCCTGCTGCACAACACCTCTCTGGAGGAAATGTCCATCGACCTGAGCACCCTCTCCGGCTGCAATTTCACCAAGCTCCTGGAGGTCATCGGCTGCGGCAACGCAACACTGCGCGGCTCCGTTCTGACTTTGGCCGCTCAGACCAGCGTGCTTCTGCAGTGACCTCCGGAGAAAAATTGGAATCGTTTCCAAAACTGTATTTTCATTGTGGACATCTGTCCGCCGTTTTGTGTTTTTGATTCGATAAATTTGTATTTTTTGCTTTTTCTAACTGTTTTGGTACGATTTTCTATTGACGAAAATGACCAAAAATGTTATACTTTTTCCTGGCGCCATACGGCGAAAAAATTAAAAAAAATATTTCCAATAGGAGGAAAACAACATGAACCTGAAGAAAGTTTTGGCTCTGGTTCTGGCTCTGATCATGGTTGCCACCATGGTTGCCTGTGCTGAGACCAAGCCCCAGACCACCACTGCTGCTAAGGTTGACCTGACCGGTACTTACAAGGTCACCCTGTGGGTCTCCGAGAAGGAAGGCTTTGCCGACCAGATCAAGTCCCAGATCGCTGCTTTTGAGGCCGCTAACCCCGGCGTCAAGATCGAAGCTTCCATCGAAGGCGTTTCCGAAGCCGATGCCGGCTCCAAGGTTATCGCTGACGTCGCTTCCGCTCCCGACATCTACTGCTTCGCTCAGGACCAGCTGGCTCGCCTGGTGCAGGCTGGCGCTCTGGCTAAGCCCGGTAAGGCTGCCGCTGAGGCCATCAAGGCTGCCAACGACGCCGGTTCCGTCGCTGCCGGCACTGTTGCTGGCGACCTGTACGCTTACCCCATGACTTCCGACAACGGCTACTACCTGTACTACGACAAGTCCATCATCTCCGAGGAAGACGCTGAGTCCCTGGAGAAGATCATCGAGGCTTGCGAGAAGAGCGGCAAGAAGTTCCGTTACGCTCTGGAGAACGCATGGTACACCGCTTCCTTCTTCTTCGCCACCGGCTGTGTCTCCAACTGGACCATGGACGAGAACGGCGAGTTCATCTCCGTTGACGACACCCTCAACAGCGACAAGGGCCTGATTGCCATGAAGGGCATGCAGAAGCTGGCTCAGTCCTCCTGCTACGACTCCGACGCTGACATCTTCACCGACGCCGGCGCTATCGTTACCGGTATCTGGAACGCTGAGGCTGCCGAGGCTCACTTCGGCGCTAACCTGGGCGCTACCGACCTGCCCTCCTTCACCGTGGACGGCACCTCCTACCACCTGGGCTCCTACACCGGCAACAAGCTGATGGGTGTTAAGCCCCAGACCGACGCCAAGAAGGGCGCTGTTCTGTCCCTGCTGGCTCAGTTCCTGACCGGCGAGGCTTGCCAGAAGGAGCGTTACGAGAAGTTCCAGTGGGGTCCCTCCAACAAGAACGTTCAGGCTTCCGCCGACGTGCAGGCTAACATCTCCCTGGCCGCTCTGGCTAAGCAGGGTGAGTTCGGCCAGCCCCAGGGCCAGATCCACGGCTCCTGGTGGGACATCGCCAAGGTTCTGGGCGCTGACGCCAAGAACGCTAAGTCCGAGGACGATCTGAAGACCGCTCTGAACGCTTACAAGGCTGCCATCGACGAGCTGTTCAAGCTGACCCCCGAGCAGAAGCGCGCTTGGACTGTTATCGGCAACGTCGGTAACACCAACTGGGACACCGACTTCGAGATGACCGAGGGTCCCGACGGCACCTGGACTTCTGTCGCTATCGACATGAAGGCCGGCAACGAGTTCAAGGTTCGCCAGGGTCTGTCCTGGGACAACAACTTCGGCGTTGAGTTCAACGGTGCCAACATCGTTGTCGAGGCCGACGGCAAGTACCAGGTCGTCTTCGTGTGGGACGGCGACAAGGGCGCTACCATCACTCTGAAGGCTGCTCAGTAATCCTTCGCGCAAACAGAATACTTAGGGGCGGGGAGTGCCTCAGGCACTCCCCGCCTTTTCTTAAGAAAAGGCATTGTTAGCCGGTACACGAGGACAACACGTGTCTTGTTTACCGGATAACAATGCCTTCTCTATTCTATAAAGGAGTAAAAGGGTTTGTTTATGAAAAAGTTAAACGATCTGGAATATCTGAAGCTCAGCAAATTCGAAGCGTTTCAGTATAAGCTTCTGATGTTCCTTTGCGCGATCCCCGGCTGGATCTGGCACGGACTCGTGAAGGCCTACCAGGCTGTTCTGGGCTTCCTGACCTCCATCCTGGACGGCTTTGTAGACATCGGCACCACATTCACCAAGGGCAATTGGGCTGTGAAGCTCTCTTTCTTCATTTTCGGTTTCGGCAACCTCTATTACGGCCAGATCATGCGTGGCCTGTTCTTCCTGCTGTTTGAGATCATTTTCATCGGCTACATGCTGGTTCCCAGCGGCGGCCTTTACTGGCTGGCCAAGGGCAACTGGTTCCAGGTGGGCAAGACCATCGGTACTGTCCAGGGCGGCATGCAGTATGACCCCATCTTCGACACCGACACCTGGGTGGGCGGTGACGACTCCGTGAAGGTCATGCTCTACGGTCTGCTGACCATTCTGTTCATTGTTGCCTTCATCTACACCTGGCGTCTGCAGGTCAAGCAGTGCAAAATCTGCATGGACATCACTGCCAAGGGCAAGAAGGTCCGCAGCGGCAAGGAGGACGTCAAGAGCCTGCTGGACGATCAGTTCCACAAGACTCTGCTGTCCCTGCCCCTGGCCGGCATTATGTTCTTCACCGTGCTGCCCATCATCTACATGGTGCTGGTGGCCTTCACCAGCTATGACGCTGCCCACGACGGCTACTCCAACCTGTTCAGCTGGGTGGGTCTGGAGCACTTCAATGAGCTGTTCAACTTCGGCAAGGGCGGCCTGGGCCTGGCCTTCGGCGAGATCCTGAGCTGGACCCTGATTTGGGCCTTCTTTGCCACCTTCTCCAACTACTTCCTGGGCATGTTCGTGGCCATCATGATCAACAAGAAGGGCATCCGCCTGAAGAAATTCTGGCGTACCGTTCTGGTCATGACCATCGCCATCCCTCAGTTCGTGTCCCTGCTGTACGTCTCCAAGATGTTTACCAGCTCCGGTATCATCGGTGAGGCGCTGGGCACCATTCCCTTCATTGCGGAATTCCTGCAGACCAACCACTATGTGTCCCTGTGGGACTCCCCCACCATGGCCAAGGTGCTGCTGATCGTCATCAACATTTGGATCGGTATCCCCCACATCATGCTGATGGCCACCGGCATTTTGATGAATATCCCCGCGGACCTGTACGAGTCCTCCCGGATCGACGGTGCCAACACCTATCAGCAGTACACCAAGATCACCCTGCCCTACATGCTGTTCGTCACCGGTCCTTACCTGCTGACCAGCTTCGTGGGCAACCTGAACAACTTCAACGTTATCTACCTGCTTACCGGCGGTAACCCCCTGAATACCCAGATCGGCGTTGCCGGCGGCGCTTCCGTGGGCCACACCGACCTGCTGATCACCTGGCTGTTCAAGATGACCCTGGGCAGCGCGGAGACCAAGTACTACATGGCCTCCCTCATCGGTATCGTTGTGTTCGTTGTGGTGGCCTTCCTGTCGCTGATCGTGTACAATGTGATCCCGTCCACTAAGAATGAGGAGGATTTCAAATAATGAGAAGAAACGACAATCCTACCACCATCCAGAAGACCGGACTGGGCGCAAAGGCAAGCCGCACCCTGGGCAATACCATTATTTACATCATCCTCATTGCCATCACCGTGATCTGGCTGTTCCCCTTCTTCGGCATCCTGATGGAGTCCTTTAAGGTCAACACCAAGATGATGGACGGCGAGCTGTTCCCCGAGGTGTGGGGCTTCGGCAACTACATCCGGCTGTTCACCACCACCGACTTCCCCCTGTGGTTCCGGAACACCGCTATTATGGGCGTGGCCACTGCCGCTTTCCAGACCATCTTCATCCTGGCCATGAGCTACACCCTGTCCCGTCTGCGCTTCAAGGGCAGAAAGGGCCTGATGAACGTGATGCTGATCCTGGGTATGTTCCCCGGCTTTTTGACCATGATCCTGATCTACAAGGTCTTCTATGACCTGGGCCTGACCATGGAAATGGCTCCCGTAGGCCTGATCATCGTCTACTGCGCCAGCTCCGGTATGGGCTACTACGTGTCCAAGGGCTTCTTCGACACCATTCCCACCACCCTGGACGAGGCCGCCCGTGTGGACGGCGCTACCCGCTGGGACGTGTTCCGCAAGGTGATCATGCCCCTGTCCAAGCCCATCATCATCTACACCATCCTGATGGGCTTCATGGCCCCCTGGGGCGACTTCATGCTGGCCAGCTACATCATCCAGGAGAACAGCGCCGGCATGAACGTGGCTGTGGGTATGTATGAGTGGCTTTCCAAGACCAACCTGAACACCAGCTACACCATGTTCTGTGCCGCAGGCGTTGTGGTTGCAGTTCCCGTTACGACCGTATTCCTGATGCTGCAGAAGTACTATGTCGAAGGCGTTACCGGCGGCGCCGTGAAAGGATAAGAGGAGGATATTATGGCTAGCGTTAAATTAACCAATGTAAAGAAAATTTACGGTAAGAACACCGTTGCGGTCCAGGAGTTCAATCTGGACATCGCTGATAAGGAATTCGTGGTCTTCGTCGGCCCCTCCGGCTGCGGTAAGTCCACCACCCTGCGTATGATCGCAGGTCTGGAAGATATCTCCGAAGGTACTGTGGAGATCGACGGCGTTGTGGTCAATGACCTGCAGCCCCGGGATCGTAACATCGGCATGGTCTTCCAGAACTATGCTCTGTACCCCCACCTGACCGTGTTTGAGAACATGGCGTTCTCTCTGCGGCTGAAGAAGGTTCCCCAGGATGAGGTCTACGCCCGTGTTACCGCTGCCGCGGAAGTGCTGGGCATCACCGAGTACCTGACCCGTAAGCCCCGGGCCCTGTCCGGCGGTCAGCGTCAGCGTGTGGCCATCGGCCGCGCCATGGTCCGTGACTCCAAGGTCTTCCTGATGGACGAGCCCCTTTCCAACCTGGACGCCAAGCTGCGTAACCAGATGCGTGCTGAGATCATCCTGCTGCGGCAGAAGATCGACACCACCTTCATCTACGTTACCCACGACCAGACCGAGGCTATGACCCTGGGCGACCGGATCGTCATCATGAAGGACGGCTTCATCCAGCAGGTCGGCACCCCCACTGAGGTGTTTGATATGCCCGTGAACCTGTTCGTCGCGGAGTTCATCGGCGCTCCCAAGATGAACACCTTCAAGACCAACCTCATTTGCGAGGACGGCAAGTACTATGTCACTCCCTATGGCGCCAAGATCGAAGTCACCGGCAAGAAGGCAGAAATGCTGAAGGCCAAGGGCATCGGCTCTCAGGAGATCATCCTGGGCGTCCGTCCCGAGCACCTGACCCAGGCCGACAAGAACGATCCCGCCGCCATCCCCTGCACCATCAAGGTCAACGAGATGATGGGCAGCGAGCTGCACCTGCACGTGGTGGAAGACAACGGCGACAAGCTGATCGTCCGCATCCCCACCATCACTCTGGAGGACGAGGAGCGCAAGGCCATGGTCTATGGCAGCACTCTGTATGTCACCTTCGAGAGCAAGGTCATGCACTTCTTCGATCCCGAGACCGAAGAGAACCTGCTGGTGTAATACACAACACAAAAACGCCCAATGCTTCTTGCGAAGCATTGGGCTTTTTTCTTTTTGTTCCCGGCAGCAGCCCTCGGGGCCACCGGATGTTTATATATATGCCCCCTGCTTTTTTGGGTTGCAAACATCCACCCTATGGTGTATAATGGTAGTAAGTATAAGCATAAGTATGCCTATTGGAGGAAAGAAAAGTATGTACGCAAAGTGCTTCAAGCGTGTCATCGATTTTGTCCTGTCCTTTTGCGCTCTGGCTGTCCTTTGGCCGGTGCTGGCGGTACTTGCCGTCATCGGTGCCATCAAGATGAAAGGCAATCCTTTCTTTG
Organism: Faecousia sp.; assembly: GCA_045660725.1. GTDB lineage: Bacteria > Bacillota > Clostridia > Oscillospirales > Oscillospiraceae > Faecousia. The sequence goes on along the minus strand of JAZREG010000074.1, from coordinate 26,339 downwards.
TGCAGAAGCGTCCCGGAAAAAACGAGAAGGTTTTTTCCATGATCAAGTTCCGCTCCATGACCTGCGAAGTGAACGAAAAGGGCGAACCTCTGCCGGACGAGATCCGTCTGACCGCCTACGGAAAGTTCCTGCGCAGTACCTCTCTGGACGAGCTTCCCGAACTGATCAACATCCTCAAGGGTGATATGTCCATTGTCGGCCCCCGGCCGCTGCTGGTGAAATACCTGCCCTACTATAACGAGGAGCAGCGCAAGCGCCACCTGGTTCGCCCGGGTCTGACGGGCTACGCCCAGGCTCATGGCCGCAACGGCGTTTCCTGGGACCGGAAGCTGGAAATGGATGTGCAGTACGCGGAAAATGTGACCTTCCTAGGGGATATCCGGATCATCCTGGATACCGTCCGTGTGGTCCTGAAGCGGGAGGGTATCTCCCAGCAGGGCGAAGCCACCATGGAAGACTTCATTGACTATGTGGAAAGCAAGCGCGCCGAAGGCGTGAAGTAAGCTTGCCCTGAAACAGAAATTTACTTACCAGGAGGAACTGTTATGCATACCTTTGCAGGCGCGGTGCTGACCGCAAAGGCCGGCGCTACCCACATTTTTTCCGTCGGTCAGGCCGGCTACATTATCAAAAGCGCCTCCGGCCAGCTTTTGGCGGTGGATCTCTACCTTTCCGAATGCGTGGAGCGGCTGGAGGGCCACGAGGGCTTTAAGCGGCTGCTGCCCAAGATCCTGACTCCTTTCGAACTGGAACTGGATGTTCTGATCACCACCCACCCCCACTGGGACCATTTTGATGTGGACACCGTCCCGGAGCTGATGTCCAATCCCACCACCCAACTGTTCGCCTCAGTGGATTGCAAAAAGGATGTGCTGCGGCTGGGTATGAAGGAAGACCGGGTCCACTATGTCCGACCCGGGGATGACTTTACCGCCGGCGATTTCACCCTCCACTTTGTTAACTGTGACCACGGCACCGGTGCACCCGATGCGGTGGGCGTAGTGATCTGCGTGGACGGCAAGCGGATCTACATGGCAGGCGACACCTGCCTGCGGCTGGACCGGGTGGAAGAATACCTGCAGTTCGGCCCCATCGATGTGCTCATTGCCCCCATCAACGGTGCCTACGGCAACCTGTGCGAGGCAGATTGCGCCCAGCTCAGTGATGCCCTGGCAGCCGCGCTCACCATTCCCAGCCATTATGGGATGTTCGCCTCCCACGGAGGCAATCCCGGCCTGTTTTACACCATTATGAAAGAAAAATATCCGCACCGCAGCTTCCTGCTCATGGCAATGGGCGAAAAACTGACGCTGTGCTAACTGATCACAGAAGGGACGATATGATTATGAACAGAGAATTTGAAGGTAAGAAACTGCTGATCCTGGGCGGCAACCCGGAGACCTCCGCCCTGGTGCGCCTGGCCAATGACATGGGCATCAAGACCATCGTCGCCAGCGGCCGCCACACCGACGACGCCAAGAAGTACGCCTGGAAGAGCTCCGATATCGACGGTATGGATGTCCCCGGCCTGGTTGCCCTGGCCCGGGAGGAAAAAGTGGACGGCGTCCTGGTGGGCGTTGCCGATATCCTGGTGCCCGCTTACTGCAAGGTCTGCGACGCCCTGGGCTTCCCCTGCTATGCCACTCAGCAGATCGTGGATGTGTTTGCATTCAAGGATGTGTTCAAGGCCACCTGTGAGCGCTACGGCATTCACGGCATCCCCGAATACTATGTGGACGCGGAAATGAAGCGCAGCGACCTGGACAAGGTCAAGTACCCCGTCATGGTCAAGCCTGTGGACAACGGCGGCGGCGTAGGCATGACCGTCTGCTACAATGAAGAAGAGCTGCGCCGGGGCGTGGAAATCGCCCTGGAGTCCTCCAAGTCCAAGCGCTTTATCGTGGAAAAGTACATGCAGTGCGAAGACATGGGCATGTATTACACCTTCAAGGACGGCGTTTGCAGCGCCTCCTGCATTTATGACCGCTATACCACCGACGAGCAGCCCGGCCTGAGCCGCGTCTGCCTGGGCGGCACTTACCCCTCCAAGCACCTGACCGAATACTTTGAAAGAATGCACGACAACGCCTGCCGGATGTTCAAGGACATCGGCATCCGCAACGGCGTGCTGATGCTCTCCGGTTTCTATGAGGACGGCGAGTTCTATGTTTACGACACCGGCTTCCGTCTCCAGGGCGAGGCACCGCACTTCATCATCAAGGCCATCCAGGGCTTTGATCAGAGAGAAATGCTGATCCGCTTTGCCCTCACCGGTTCCGAAGGCGACCTGGATCTGGCCACTGCTGATGACACCCATCTGCGGGGCAAGTGGGCCGCCACCCTGTGGTGCCTGCTGAAGAAAGGCAAGATTGCCCGGATCGAGGGCATGGATCAGCTGGATGCTGACCCCAGAATCATCATGAACGCCCAGCGCCTGCATGTGGGCGACGAAGTGCCTCAGGAATGGATCGGCAACGAGAAGCAGGTCCTGACCCGGCTGTACCTGGTTTGCGACAGCAAGCAGGCTCTGGCCGATGCCCTGAAGGAATACATGGCAAAGATCAAGGTTTACGACGAAAACGGCAACGAAATGCTGCTGAAGGGCTTTGATGTAGACAAAGCACTGGAGTTGAACTGATATGTCCGAAAAGAAACTAAAGCAAAAAGTCATCGTCATTTCCGGCGGTACCAAGGGCGTTGGCCGCACCGTGGCAGAGGAATTTGCCCGGAACGGTGCCTATGTGGTCATCGGCGGCCGTGACGAGGAAGCCGCCCGGAAGATCCTGCGCACCGTGCGCACCTACGGAAGCTCCGGAATCTTCGTCCATACGGACCTGGAGAAGGTAGACGACTGCAGAAAACTGTTTGATGTGGCCTATGAGACCTACGGCAAGATTGACGGATTCTTCAATTACGCCGGCATCACCCCCATTTCCCCCCTGGACACCTGCAGCGAAGAGGTGTTCGACGCCGTGATGGACATCAACTTTAAGTCCTGTTTCTTCTGCTGCCAGCAGGCCATCAAGTATATGCGCATGAATCCCAACGGCGGTTCCATCGTGTTCACCGGATCCGCCCACGCCTGGGGCGGCCAAAAGGACCGGGCTGCCTACGCCTGCTCCAAGGGTGTGCTGCGTACGCTGATGGAGCATATTTCCCACAACTACGCCACGGAAATGATCCGCTGCAATTACCTGACCCTGGGCTGGACCCCCACCGAGGGCGAGGTTTCCCTGCGCAATTCCCAGGGCGAAACGGAAGCAGAGCTGAGAAAACGGGCCGCCGCCATTTTGCCCATGGGCCGGATGCTGGAGCGGACAGACTATGTGGACGCGCTGGTCTACCTGATGTCCGACGCCTCTGCCATGATGACCGGCAGTACCTTTAGAATTACCGCGGGAGAGTATATTTAATGGATATCAAAAGATTGTGGCACTCCTTGCGCCTGTACACCATGTTTAATTCCCGCAAGCGGGGGGACTACCTGCGCAAGCACGGACTGATGCACCATGTGGGCAGGGATGTTCGCATCCCCACCATGCTGATGCCCCTGTTCCCGGAGCTGATCTCCATCGGCGACAATGTAGAGATCGCCTCCGGCGTAAGGCTGGTGACCCATGACGCCATTCATGGTGTCCTCAGCCGCAAAGACCCGGAGCACACCTACCACGAAAGCATCGGCTGCATCGACATCGGCAGCAACTGCTTTATCGGTGCCGGCACCGTGATCCTGGGCAATGTAAAGATCGGTGACAATGTGGTCATCGGTGCCGGAAGCCTGGTCAATAAGGATCTTCCTGCCAACTCCGTCTGTGGCGGCGTGCCCGCCAAGGTCTTGGGATCTTTCGATGACTTAATAAAAAAGCGGGCTCAGCTTGCGCCGTACACCGACGCCCAAAGCCGCTGGGCACAGTTCCGCAGCCAGCGGGAAGAATAAGCCCAAGCACGCTGGAAACAAGAGGGGCATTCACCGTGCGCCAACGAAAAACTTATGAAGCAGGAGCAGAAAGCATGAAAAAACCGACAAAGACCTATCCAATGCTGGACCTAATGAAGCTTTTTTGTGCGATCCTGGTGGTAGGCATCCACACAGAGCCCTTCGGTTCTGTGGGCATCCTGGATAAAATGTTTGCAGTGGTCACAAGAATCGCTGTTCCGTTCTTCTTCGTCACCAGCGCCTTCTTTCACTTCAAAAAACCCATCACTGCGCAGGGGTATGCCCAGTTTGCCAAACGGTTGGCCTCACTGTATATCTCCTGGGTAGTGATCTACATCGTTGTAGCCCTGCTGCGGAGCGTTACCATCGGTTTTGACCAGATCATCTTCCTGGTCTTTGTGCAGGGATACGGCCATTTTTGGTATATTTTGGCGCTGATCGTATCGGTGGGCCTGTGCTCCGCCGCTTTGAGATTGTTCAAAAATGCGACTGTAGTATTTGTCCTCTCTGTCGCGCTGTATGTTTGGGGCACGCTTTGCAGTACCTACAGTTCTGTTTTTCCCCTTTCGGACCCCATCATTGACATGATCAGCGTGCGAAACGGAGTCCATTACGGACCGATTTTTGTGATGATCGGCTATCTGTTTGCCCAAAAAAAGACGCCTGTGATGCGCACAGGAAAAGCCCTACTGCTTTCCCTGCTCGGCTTCGGCCTGGTTAGCCTGGAGGGCATTGTCGGCACTGTGCTCCTGAAAGCGGAATCCACCACTTTGTGGTTTTCCACGCCGCTGCTGATGTACGGCGTTTATTCCGCCTGCCTGCGCGTCCGCATCCATGTCCCCGCCAATACAGCCATCATTGTCCGGAAGCTGTCGGTGGGCATCTACTGTGTCCATCCCATCATTGTCGATGCTCTGCAAAGCCGAGGGATCCAAAACTTCCCCCTATTCGTTCTGGTATTAGCCATTTCCTGCGCCATTTCCCTTTGGCTGATCAGCAAGAGCCAGGATGGCTCCCATGCTGTCTTTGAAAAGCTTCTCTGACCCTTCCAGGGCATCGGGAGAACAATAATAGTCCGGATCCATCGGACCGCAAACAGGAGAGAATGAAATGGAAAAAACACCTACGGCAGCAAAACCGTATATCAGTATTGTCGTTCCGGTATATAAAGTCGCTGAGGAGTTTCTGCGCCAAAGCATCGAATGCTGCCTTGAGCAGACCTGCCCGGATTGGGAACTGATCCTGGTGGACGACGGTTCCCCTGACCAGTGCGGCACCATCTGTGATTCCTACGCCCAAAAGGACTCCCGAATCAAAGTGATCCACCAAGAAAACGGTGGTGTATCCCGGGCAAGAAACGCCGGCATCGCGGCAGCCACCGGAGAATGGATCACCTTCCTGGATGCTGATGACTTTTTTGAGTCTACCACCTGCCACGAAATCCTGAACTGCGTGGAAAGAGATCCGGAATTGGATCTGGTGATCTTCTCTATGGTAAAAAATTACCAGGAGCGGGTCATTCCCAATGTCAGCCTCTACGGCTGTGACCGGACCTTTGCTACCGCTGAAGAAGTACAGCAGCTTTGTACCGATGTACTTACGCAGCAATTGGACCGCAACATTTTGCGGATGACCTTCTGCAAGGCGGTCCGGACTCAGATTCTCCGGGACAACGGCATCGTCTTTGAGCCCAAGCTTCCCATGTGCGAGGATGTGGTGTTTTGGTTCGCCACAACCCAGCATGTGAACAAGGCCTATTACCTGGATCGCCACCTGTACCACTACCGGCAGGTGGAAAACAGCGCCACGGACAGATACCGCAAGAACGTGGTCCGGGAACATGCCGATCTGCTGTCCTGCCTGAAGGGCCTGGTCGATGCTTCCGATGCGCCCCAGCGCTACCTGCAGGGCTACTGTCTTGAGGTTTTTTACTCCATGCAGCGCATGATCACCCAGAATTTCTTCCATAAGGACAATCCTCAGCCCTGGCTTCGACGCAGCCGGGAATGCGCGAAGGTTTTGGGTCAGCCCCTCTATCGTCAGGCACTGAAAACACTGGACCCTGCCGAACTGACAAAAAATCACAAGATCAAATACCTACTGCTGCGACTGCGGCTTTACGGCGTGGTGTCTTATCTCCGGCTCCTTTACGGTGGCCTTACCGGCCGAACCACCGACAAAGGCGCCCCAGAAAGGTAAATAAGCCATGAAAAAAGTATTGGTATACGGCCTGAAAAATATGTGGGGCGGATTGGAAAAGTATCTGCTGACCATGCATGAACAGCTTCAGAACGATGTGCAATTCGTGTACCTGATGGAGCAGTGCGAAAGCATCCACGAGGCGCGCATTGCCCAAATGGGCGGAAAGACCGTCTTCGTCGCCCCCAAGCATCCCCTGAAGGCACATGTGCAGCAGCTGCGCGATACCCTGAAAGCCCAGCGCAGCCAGATCGACACGCTCTATGTCAATGTGAACAGTGTCACCTTTGATATCGCCGTGATCCTAATGGGTCTGCACTATAAGTACCGGGTGATCGTCCACTCTCACAATGCGGGAATGGAGTACATCCCTCATCCCTTTTACCGAGCCCTTCACAAAGTGCTGGAATTTTTCTCTCTGGGCTTGATGAAAGTGTTGAAAATCACCCGCCTGGCCGTTTCGGACCGGGCAGCAAATTACCTGTTCCCGGGAAGCTCCTATCATACGGTCGTCCCGGGAGTCAACATTCGGGGATTCGCCTTTGACCCGGCGATTCGCCAGGAGATCCGCTCCCGGCTGGGCCTGGATGGGGATACATATGTGTACGGCTTTGTCGGCCGGTTAGAATCGGTGAAGAATCCGGCGTTTTTGCTGGATGTATTTCACGCCATTGCCAAAGAGCAGGACAATTGCCGCCTACTTATGGTCGGCGGCGGTTCTCAGCGGGAATCCCTGGAGCAGCAGGCTTTGCAGCGGGGCCTCGGGGACAAAGTGATCTTTGTGGGGGAAACAAAGGATCCCTCTGCGTATTATCAGGCTATGGATCATCTGCTTCTGCCGTCCCAAAGCGAGGGTCTTTCTATGGTCGCCATCGAGGCACAGGCCGCAGGCCTGCCTTTCACCGGCTCTTCCGGGCGTTTTCCCAAGACCATCGCTCTGACACCTCTGGTCAATTTTGCCCCGTTAGAAGAGGGCGCGCCTGCCTGGGCCAACGCTTGTATCGCACATAGCAACCGGTTCGCACAGGAGGATCGGGCGCAGTGGAACCTTCCGCTGCAGGAAAGCATCTTTGAAACAAAGAAGACTGCACAGCGGCTGCTGGAGATCCTGCTCAATGCATGACCGCTCGGGCTTGCCTGTCCCGTATATTTACAAGTGGAGGATTATCAACTATGCGTAAAAAGTTTAGCGCACTTTGGTATTGGGTAGAAAACCTCGCCCAAAACAACTGGATCTGTACCGGATTCCTGCTTCTGACCGTTTTTTGGACCTTTTTCAGCTATGATCTTCCCTCTGTGGGTTTGGAATGTCTGATCATCGCTTGCTTATTTCTGTTTCTGCGCGTCAGAAAGGACAAACTGATCCGTCTTACCATTCCGGCCCTGGTGCTCTGCCTTTGTGCGCTGGCCCTGCTGTTCTTCTCCGGCAAGCTCGGCGAACGAGGCTTTAACGCTCCCATCAGCCACACCTTGAAGCTCATCTTCCTCCTGTTTGTGCAGGTGGCAGCATTTGTTATGTTCAACCTCAAGGAAGCGCATCACCGGGGCGTTCTGCTGTTTAGCTTTGCCGTGTTGTTCCTTTCCACGGCTGTTTCGGTTTATTTTGTTTTCTTTGTGGACCAGTACGCGCTTCGTTACTTTGCAGACCGGGGCTTCTATCAGGTGTTCGACTTTAACCAGATGTACGCCTTGCCCATCGTTATTGCCTCTTTGGCCTGCCTGGTGCTGGCAAAGGCAAAGAGCTTCTTAAAGGCGCTGCCTTATTTTGTATTTTTGCTGCTGGCCGTGGCATGCTGCTGCCTTTCTTTGTATGCCACAGCAATGTTCCTGATGGCCATCGGCGTTGGCGTTGCCTTCCTGTTTTCCCAGTTCTACCGCAGCCCCAAGCGATTTTGGATCATCACCGGCGTGCTGGTTGGCTCCGTGGCGCTGTGTCTTCTGTTCCGGCAGCAGGTCGCTGATTTGATCTATGCTTTTACGGAAGAAATGAACTGGCTGATCAAGGCCCGGATCCGTCTGGTGGCGGATATGCTCCTGGGAACCGGCTATGAAGGCTGGTACTCCCTGGACCGCAGAAACGAGCTGGCCGGCTACTCCATCAGTAGTTTCCTGAGCAACCCCCTGTTTGGCATCGGCTATGCTACCTACGGCTACGGAACCATCGGCGGCCATCAGGAATGGTATGACATGCTGGGCGTCTTCGGTATTTTCGGCTCTGCCGTCTTTGTGGGTATCATGGTTCTTTGGAGCGTATGGACCTTCCGCAAAGCCAAGACCGTAGTGGACAAGGCAAGCTTTCTGATCAGTCTGGGCCTGTTTGTATTCTTGGGTTTCCTGAATCCTGTACTGAATTTGCCGGTGCTGGTTGCGGTATTCCTCATCGCGCCCAACATTTCCGCTCTCCCCATGGAATGGGCTTGGGTCAAAGAGTCCCTGTCTGATGCCCGGGAGAAGTTGGCCGGCCTGCGCCGAAAAGGAGAAAAATAAATGGACCGCTGTGACATTTCTGTACTCATGTCGGTGTACAACACCAAAGAGCCCTGGCTTCGGGAGGCCATTGAGAGCATCCTGAACCAATCTTACAGTAATTTTGAATTTATCATCGTTTTGGATTGTCCCACTGACGGCAGCGACGCCGTGGTGCGGGAGTACGCACAGAAGGACGCCCGGATCAAAGTGATCCAAAACGAGACCAATATTGGCCTGACCTGCAGCCTGAACAAGGGCCTGGCCGTGGCTCAGGGCCGCTATATCGCCCGCATGGACGCGGACGACATCGCCCTGCCCCAGCGCTTTGAAAAGCAGCTGGCTTTCATGGATGCTCACCCGGATGTGGCCGCCGTGGGCGCCCGGGTCTACACCCCGGGTACCGACAGTACTCCCCAGTATGAGTGCCCTCAGGATCAGGATGTGCTGAAGATCCGGCTTCTGTTCCACAACGCGGGTCTGCCCCACCCCACCGCTTTTATCCGCAAAAGCACTCTGGACGCACACGGCTTGACCTACACGGAAAGTGTAAAAAAGAGCCAGGATTATAAGCTGTGGACAGGCCTCGTGCACTACGGCAAGATCCTGCTTCTGCCGGAAGTGTTGCTGATGTACCGGGTCCACGAGGGGCAGATCTCTGCCGGAAAAACCTCCCAAATGGGCTATGCCCAGGCCATCACCAAGGGCCAGGCGGAGGAATTGCTGGGTACCCTGACGGAAAAGGAACTGGAATTCCATCTGACCGCCATGAAGGAAGCGCTTCCCGGCGAAGACGCCCGGGGCTACAGCGCTTACCTGAAGAAGGTATCCAGGGCCAATAAGGAAAAGCATCTTTACGATCAGAAAAAGCTTGACCGGGAGCTTCACTATATGTGGTGCCAAAAGGCTGTGCGCCGGGCAAAGCTCCTGCGGAAATTCGATATGCTCCTGTCTCCCAGAACGGTCCGCATTTTCGGACTGCTCCCCTACATTCGGGAAAATAAGACCGCGCGGCTGCAGTATTTGGAGGCCATCCGCGCGATGGATCAATAAGAGGAATCTGTTTTGAAAGAATCGAAATCCCTTTTCGCCAATTCCATCCTGTATACCGCGGGCAATCTGATGCTGAAGGCTTTTTCCTTCTTCCTGATCCCCCTGTATACCTCCTACCTTTCCACGGAGGCCTACGGCCTTGTGAATTTGGCCAGCGGGTTCTATACCGTTGCCGCCGCCCTGCTCACCCTGAGTTTGGGCGCTGCCCTGACCCGGTTCTACGCAGAGTATCGGGAAAGCAAGGAGCAGATCGCCAGTATGATCAGCTCCGTGATCACCTTCCTGTTGGGGTTAGGCGCGGTATTCCTTCTTCTTTCCGTGGTATTGGGGGATTTGGTGTCCCAGCTGTTTTTTGAAGGCATCGATTTCTTCCCCCTGGCGTTCCTGTCCGTGATCATCGCCGGCGCATCCGCAATCTACACGGTCTATCAGGAGCTGCTGAAGGGTATGCAAGATGCTAAGCGCTCCATGGCGCTGAGCTACACCTACTTCTTCCTGCTGCTGGGCTGCAACATCGTATCCGTGATGGTGCTGGAGCAAGGAGCGCTCGGTGTGATCGTTTCCACCACACTGGTCAATGTGGTGATGGTGGCGCTGATGTTCATCGACCTGAAGCGGCGCAAGCTGCTGAAGCTGGGCATTCAGTGGCCCATGCTGAAACGGCTCCTGGGCTACAGCCTGCCCCTGGTGCCCCACACCATGGCCTACAATGTGTCCAATTACGCTACCAAACTGATCATCGCGGACAAGCTGTCGCTGTCCATGCTGGGCATCTACAGCCTGGCTTCCCAGTTCGGCAACATCGCCGACGTGGTGCTCAATTCCGTACAGGCAGCCTTCCAGCCCTGGTTCTTCCGAACCATGCGGGAGAAAAAGGAGGGCAATGATCCTGCGGCCGTGGTCTATAAGCTGATGTGGCTGTACGGTCTGCTGTTTTTAGGCCTGGCCGCGTTCTCTCAGGAAGTTGTGATTATCCTTGCAGACGAGTCCTACGGGACCGCCTGGACCTATATCCCTGCGGTTGTGATCGCAATCGCGTTGAAAGCACCGCTGTATTTCTACAACAGCTGCATGTATTTCGACACAAGCAAAACAAAATACATCTTTGTTTCCACGCTGATCGGTAGCATTACGAATGTTTTGTTAACCTTGCTGCTGGTGCCGCATCTGCAAGTTTACGGTTCCATTCTGGCAGATATTGCGGCGATGGCCCTCCGTCTTGCCGTGGTTTTGCTGGTGCTGCCAAAGGAGATCCGCAGTATCTTCTCCTTCTGGAGATTGATGATGCATTCCGGAATCAGCATTCTCTTTATCATCGCCGCAGTAATTCCAGCCTTTACGGTGTTCACAACCGATCTGTCTCTTATCAACTTCCTGTATAAATGCTGCGTGATTCTGGGCTATTGCGTAATTGCCCTATTGGTAAACAGAAAAGAAGTGTCCTCCTACATGAACAGATTGCGTAAGAGAGGTTAATTAAAGAAAATATGAAACAGTTTCTGCTTAAGATTCTAAGAAAGCCCGCTGCCTTGTGGGAAAAACACAGAGAGAAAAACTATCTGCGACGAGGCAGATTTTGGGCCCGGTACTACCGCCTCCTTTTTGCGGAGTGCGGCACACATCTGCAGATGAACGGCAAGCCTGTGATTTGGAGTCCTGAGAAGATCCATGTAGGCAACCATGTGACCATCAATCAGGGCGCTCAGATCTGTCCCCGTGGCGAAGTGTACATCGGCGACTATGTGACCATGTCCCGCGGATCCCAGATCACCGCCGGCGGCCTGGACACAAACGATTGGACGGATGAGCGCTTCAAAGAAAGGCGGCATATGCAGGCCCCTGTACATATCGGAGAAGGCACTTGGCTGTGCGTAAATTCTGTGGTTCTTCCCGGTGTATCCATCACCGGAAAGGGTGTCATTGTGGCCGCGGGCGCTGTGGTCACCAAGGATATTACGGAGGATTACGTGGTGGTAGGCGGTGTTCCTGCGAAGATCGTCAAGCGGCTGAAAAATCCCAACGAGTAATTTGTAAGGAGGTTGCCATGGCGGGAGCCAATGGCAAAATGCGTATGAACGGAAAGATAAAAAAGGCAATTCGCCTGCTGACCGATTCTGAATATCGGTTCCACTACCTGACCAGCAAAGGCTTCTATGACAAGCTTTCGGATGAAGCATTTCTTAAGAAGAAGTTCCGAATCATGGTGGGCGAGCCCCTGAACCTGGAAGACCCTCAAACCTTCAACGAGAAACTCCAGTGGCTCAAACTGTACAACCGTCGGCCGGAATACTCCCGCATGGTGGACAAATATGAAGTCAAGGAATATGTGGCCCAGCAGATCGGCCCGGAATACATCATCCCCAATCTGGGCGTTTGGGACCGGTTTGAGGATATCGACTTTGATGCCCTGCCGGACCGGTTCGTGCTGAAATGTACCCACGACTCCGGCGGCCTGGTGATCTGCAAAGACAAGAGCAAGCTGGACTGGGAAGCCGCCCGGGCAAAGTTGGAGCGCTCCTTGGCTACCAATTTTTATCTGCTGGGCCGGGAGTGGCCCTATAAGCATGTAAAGCCCCGGATCATGGCAGAGGCCTACATGGAGGATACCACCCTGGGTGAACTTCGGGATTACAAATTCTTTACCTTTGGCGGCAAGTGCAAGGCGCTTTACATCGTTTCCTCCCGCTACGAAGAAGGCGTGGAGGTTCGTTTCAATTTCTTTGATTCCCAGTTCAATCCGCTGGATATTTTTAACGATCATCCCAACGCCTCCAAGCCCATCGAAAAGCCCCAGTGCTATGATCTGATGGTAGAATTGGCAGAAAAACTGGCTCAGGGGATCCCTCATGTCCGGGTGGATTTTTACGAAGTGGATGGAAAGGTCTATTTCGGCGAAATGACCTTCTTCCACAACTCCGGCTTCTCCCGTTTCGAGCCCAAGAAGTGGGAATATGAGTTCGGCTCCTGGCTGGAATTGCCGAAGGAAAAAACAGAAGACCTGTAAGCCGATCCCACCTTAGAGAAAAGAGGAATAGATATGGCGTTTTCCAACATTGAAGACAAGTTCCTGGTCGAGCTCCAGCAGAAGATGGAAGCTGACTACAACGAGTTCCGCAAGTACCAGACCGAAACCATCCGAACCTTCTCCCAGTTCCATGAGATCTGCACCAAGCATGGGATCCCCTACTATTTGGCCTACGGCAGCCTGCTGGGTGCCATTCGGGACGGCGGGCAGATCCCCTGGGACTACGATATCGACCTTTGGGTGCCCTATGAATACGCCCAAAAGCTGGTAGACGCTTTGGTTCAGGATCTTCCCCAGGAGTACTATTTTGTCACCCGCGTCCACGATCCTGCCGCCAGACATCACATCATGCGCGTTACTCCTGTCGGATATGACAGCGAAGTGCTGCACGTGGATGTGTTCTGGCTCACCGGATTGCCGGTGGATTCCAAGGCGCGGGAAGTCATCCATCAGAAGATGCTGCGCAGCACCAAGGCTATGCGGATCAAGCACTGCGCCAAGGAGCTCCAGGGTGTTTCCGGTAAGGTTTCCCACATTAAGTATTATTTGGAGCGCATCCGGTACGCATTCTATCCCGACAAGGCATCCGACAGGCTGTTCCACCGGGTCATGCATGATTGCCGGGGCCATGAGAATCTGACCGACAATTTCTATGCCATGGAGCTGAAGGCGGAATGGTTCGGCGAGCCGAAGACCATCACCCTGGCCAGCGGCCAGGAGGCTTGCGTTCCCCGGGATCACGATGCGATCCTGTCCTGGTGCTACAAGGATCACCGCTCCTACCCCTCCATTGAAAGCAGAGTCCGGGAATTCCAAACCGCTCTGACCAGATTGAGAAATTTCGCCAAGAAATAACGCCCGCCCCGGCCGAAAAAGGAGATAAAGATGAATATTGCAGTTTTGCTGGCTGGTGGAAGCGGCACCCGGATGAAGGCCAGTATCCCCAAGCAGCATTTGGAGATCCGTGGGCATCAGATCGTTGAGTATACCCTTCAGGCTTACTCCATGTCTAAAGACGTAGATAAGGTACTGATCGTGTCCCACGTGGATTGGATCGGCGAATACGAAAAATTGCAGAGCCGGTTTCCGAAGCTGGAATGGATCATTGAAGGCGGAAGCAAGCGGTCGCTGTCCGTTTATAATGCTGTTGCGTTCCTGGCGCAGATCTGCGGCCCTGAGGATGCCGTTATTGTAGCCGACGCCGTCCGACCCTGCATCACCAACCGGGAGATCTCCGAGCTTTTGGCCTCGCTGAAGGTCAATGACGCAGCAACATCCGGCATGGAGCTGTATGAAACCGTGCTGAAAATATCGGATCGTACCATTTCCGATATTTATTACCGGGATTCCATGTTCCGGCAAACCTCGCCGGAAGCCTACCGGTTTGAACATCTGCGCGACCTGTACCTGGATCGGCCAATTGCGGAGGTAGAGCAATACCAAAACATTGGCATTGACCAGCTTCACGGGATGCAGAAGCGGATCGGAATCGTGCGTTCCACACCGCTGAACTTCAAGATTACCACCGGGGAGGACCTTCTTCTGTTTGAGCTGGTGGTAAAAAAAGGTTTTGAAAACTACCTGAAATCCGAAAGTTTAGGAGTCGATTTACCATGAAGTGTGTAGAAAGCTTTTCCAAAATTTATAATCGGGAGCCGGTGGATGTGGCCTTCTGCCCCTACCGGGTGTGCCCCATGGGCGCCCATTCCGATCACCAGTACGGCAAGATCACAGGTCTTGCCATCGACAAGGGTGTACAGATCGCCTACGGCCCCAAAATGAACGGCGTGGTGGAAGTGCACTCCCTGCAGTTTCCCACCCGGGCACAGTGGCACATCCGCCAGGTGGACGAGAAGCCCGTGGGGGATTGGGCGGATTACCTTCGGGGCGCTACTTATGCCCTTTCCAAAAAGTACCCCCTGAGCATCGGCATCTGTGCCGTGGTGGAGGGCAGTATGCCCATCGGCGGTCTGTCCAGTTCCGCAGCGGTGATCATCGCCTTCCTTTCCGCCCTGGCAAAGCTCAATAACATCCGCCTGACAGAGCGGGAGATCATCGACATTGCGCTGATGGCCGAAAAGGACTATGTGGGCGTGAGCGTGGGAACTTTGGACCAGTCCTGCGAGGTGCTGTCCAAGAAGGACCACCTGCTGTATTTGGATACCAAGGACGGCAGCTTTGAACTGATCCCCACCCACCCCGAAATGAAACCCTATGAGATCGCCATTTTCTTCTCCGGCCTGGAACGCAGCCTGGCCGGCTCCAAGTTCAATATGCGGGTGGACGAGCTGAAGTCCGCAGCCTACGCCCTGATGGCCTACGCCGGCATGGAATACGGCAAGTTTGAGGAGGCCCGGCTTCGCAGCGTGCCCCGGGAGATCTTTGCCCAATACGGCCACCGCCTGCCGGGAAACTGGCGCAAGCGGGCCACCCATTTCTACACCGAGTTTGAGCGTGTGGAGCAGGGCGCCGAAGCCTGGCGCCGGGGCGACCTGGATGCCTACGGCAAGCTGTGCTTTGAAAGCGGCTGGTCCAGCATCTACAATTACGAAACCGGCTCCGAGGAGCTGAAGACCCTTTACGAGATTATGCAGACCACCGACGGCATTTACGGCGGCCGGTTCTCCGGCGCCGGCTTCAAGGGCTGCTGTATGGCGCTGATTGACCCGGCATTTAAGGAGACCATCCGGGAGCGGGTCACCCGGGAGTATCTGAAGAAATTCCCCGGCCTGGCCGACAAATACAGTGTGCATTTCTGCCAAAGCGCAGACGGAGTAACGTTATGAAATGTTTGATCTTAGCGGCGGGCTACGCCACCCGGCTGTATCCCCTGACTGAAAATTTTCCCAAGCCGCTGCTGGAGTTGGGCGGCAAGACCATCCTGGACTGGCTGGTGGATGACATCGATACCGCTGGTGTGGTGGATGAGTATGTGGTGATCTCCAACCACAGGTTTGCCCACCATTTTGAAAGCTGGAAAGCCAAAAAGGCCATGAAGATCACCGTGGTGGACGATGGCACCTGCTCCAACGAGACCCGTTTGGGCGCAGTGAAGGACATCCAGTTCGCCATCGATCAGCTGGGTCTGGAGGACGATATGCTGGTCATCGCCGGAGACAATGTGCTGGACTTCAGCCTGACCAAGTTCCTGGGCTATGCCCAGGAAAAGCAGACCTCCTGCATCATGCGCTACTACGAGCCCGATGACAAGAAGCTACTGAAGTGCGGTGTCGTCACCATTGACGAACACGACCGGATCCTGGGTATGACCGAGAAGTCCCCCACCCCCGCTACCCACTGGTGCTGCCCGCCCTTCTACTACTATACCCGCCAGGATGCCAAGCTGGTGGGAAAAGGCATCGCCGCCGGCTGCGGTACCGATGCTCCCGGCAGCTACATCGCCTGGCTGTGCACCCAAACCCCTGTCCACGCCATGGAAATGCCCGGTAAGCGGTACGATGTGGGCAATTTGGAGAGCTACCAACGGATTCAGAAGGAGTATAAGGGATTATGCTGACACCCAATGTTGAACTAAACGGCAAGACCATCCTGGTCACCGGCGCTGCCGGCTTTATCGGCGCGAACCTGGTGATGGAACTGCTGAAAACCACCGAAAAGGTCCACATTGTAGGCTTGGACTCGGTGAACGACTACTACGATGTGTCCATCAAGGAGTGGCGCCTGGCAGAGCTGGACAAGCTGGCGGCAAATTATCCGGACTCCAAGTGGACCTTCATCAAGGGCAACTTGGCCGACAAGGCCCTGATCGAAGAATGTTTTACCACTTACAACTTTGATGTGGTGGTGAATTTGGCTGCCCAGGCCGGCGTCCGCTACTCCATTTCTCACCCGGATGTGTATATCGAAGCGAACATCATCGGCTTCTACAACATTTTGGAGGCCTGCCGCAACCACCCGGTGGAGCATTTGGTCTACGCCTCCAGCTCCAGCGTCTACGGCTCCAACAAAAAGGTGCCCTACTCCACCGAGGACAAGGTGGATAACCCGGTATCCCTGTACGCCGCCACCAAGAAATCCAACGAGCTGCTGGCCCACGCCTACTCCAAGCTCTACAACATCCCCAGCACCGGTCTGCGGTTCTTTACGGTCTACGGCCCTGCCGGCCGCCCGGATATGGCCTACTTCAGCTTCACCAATAAGCTTCTGAAGGGCCAGACCATTGAGATCTTTAACTACGGCAACTGCCAGCGGGATTTTACCTATGTCGACGACATCGTGGAAGGCGTGAAGCGGGTCATGCAGAACGCCCCGGAGAAGCGCACCGGCGAGGACGGCCTGCCTGTGCCTCCCTACCGGGTGTACAACATCGGTAATTCCAGTCCGGAAAACCTGTTGGACTTCGTGGATATTCTGCAGCAGGAGCTGATCGCCGCCGGCGTTCTGCCTGCGGACTATGACTTTGAGGCCCACAAAGCTCTGGTGCCCATGCAGCCCGGCGATGTACCGGTGACTTATGCGGACACTGCCGACCTGGAGCGGGATTTTGGCTTCCGCCCCAACACCCCCCTGCGCCAGGGCCTGCGAAAGTTCGCCCAGTGGTATAAGGAATTCTATCAGGTATAACCCCGGCAACGACCAAAAACGATACGCTCTGCCAGCCCGGCAGCTCCGGGCGGCAGAGCGTTTCTTTTTTCTTACCATCGCACCATGCAAAAACCGGAGCGGCAGAATGAACTGCTGCTCCGGTTATCTTGAATTACAAGTGCTTCACCAATTACAGTGCGCGCAGATAAGGAATGACCCAAAATACCAGCAGGGCTACCGTCACCAGTACGCCAAACAGGAAAAATACCAGCAAGGTGCGCTTGGTCTTTTTCTGCTCCACGGGATCATGCTCAGTCTCAGGAACCACAAACAGCTTCGCCCGGGCAGCCTTTTCCTCAGCAGTGGGCTGAGTAAGGGCAGAGCCAATGACCAGACCGAGAATGTTGGCCACCAGGCCCACCACAAAAGAGTCCAGGTAGATAGGCAGGGAGATACCGCCCACAGCGCTGATGATCTTCATGGCGGCGCAGCCAACGAAGCCGCACAGCATGCCTGCGAAAGCACCGGTCTTGGTAACTCTCTTGCTCCAAACGGAGGCGATGCAGACGGGGAACCAGGAGCACACCACCACCGTGCCGCTGAGCAGCAGGATCACATAGATCTGGGGAGGGTTGAAATATGCCAAAACCATGACCAGCAGGCACACCACCAAGATCGCGATCCGGCTGTAAAGGACCTTTTTCTTGTCCTCCTTGATCTCCACGATATCATTGGCAACGGAGGCGCCAACCAGGGACAGGAAGGTAGTGGCAGAAGAGATGCCCGCAGCCAGAACACCGGTGAGGGCAACCACGCCCAGCACAGTGGGAACCAGGTTCATAACGCCCCAGATCATGGAGTGTACCGGGCTGGGGATCACATCCCCAAACACAGTCAGCAGCGCGCCGGTAGTGGGAATAAAGAACTCCAGAGCGGCAACGAAAACCGCTGCCCAAACAGAAGAGCGGACCACAACGTGCTCATTTTTTGCCATCAGATAGCGGCTGGACTGCCAGGGAGCCACCGCGCACACAGCGGTCCAGGTCAGGCCGGTCATAACCGCCCAAACCATATTCTCCGCGCCGGTGGGATACAGGTAATTCAGGTCACCGCTCCAGGACAGCAGAACAGAGTCCAGCTTTGTCACATTCTCGATGGCGGTATTCCAGCCACCCAGTTTGCTGACGATGATCGCCACCGATGCCAGCGCCGCAATGGTGAAGATGCCGAACATCAGAGTATCGGTGATCAGAACACCCTTGGAGCCGGAGGTGATGGTCAGGATCGCAAAGGTGACCAGCGCCAGCAGGATGCACAGGTTGTAATCCACGCCGGTAACATAGTTCATCAGGGTGCCGATGCCCTGCATAACAGAGAGCAGATACACCGTCATGGTGATAATGGCCGTAATGGCAGCCAAAATCCGCAGGGGCTTGGAATCAAAGCGGCGGCCGAAGAATTCGGGAATGGTAATGGCCTCACTTCTGCGCAGGTATTTGCCGAAAAATACGCTGCCCAGCACATAACCGCCCACCATCATCATGACCGTCATCATGAAGGGGCTGAACAGGCCGCCGTAAGCCTCACCCACGTCGCCCATAAACAGGCCGGTAGAACAATAGGAGGCAACCAGGGAACCCACGATCAGCAGTGTGGGAGCCTGACGGCCGGATACGAAAAAGTCATTGGCGCTTTTGACTCTGCGGCTGATCACAAAGCCCAGCACGATGTACACGATCATGGAAATGATCATACCAACCAAATAAGGGTTCATTGTTCTTTCCCTCCCTTATAATCCTTGCTGATCCGGATCCAGGAAATGACCCCGATCGCGATCAGGTAAGCACCCAGGAAAACCGCAATAACAACTTCCATAATAAGCTCCTTTCTGTGGTGTTAATAAATTCAAGCGTAGAATTCCTTTTGATAACGCTTAAAGACTTCAAAATATTTCAGCGTAAGATTCGAAAAATCTTTGCCCCGCAGCACCATGTACAGCGACCAAATATACCAGTAATAGAACGCCACCGCTGCGCAGCCCACAATGTGCCGTCGCTCCCGGTCGGTAGGCGCCCGGCCAAAGAATGCCGTCAGGCATCGGTCGATCTGTGCGCCTTCCGCATCTGTTTTCACAAACAATTTGCAAATGTCATAGCCGATATCCGTATCGCCTGCGTATTCCCAGTCGATAACGTACAGCTCGTCCCCCGAGACCAGCAGGTTGTCTTCATACAGATCGTTATGGACCAGCTGGATGGGCCAGCCGTCGGCCTTGACAGCACGGTCGATGGCCTCAATGTCCGCATAATACCCCATGGCCACCCGATAGGTGTCTTCGTCCGTGTGTTTGATGCTGCGTAGCAGTTTTACAGCTTCCTGCAAATAGTCCATTTCCCGGCCGCAGGACAGCGGGTTCCGAAACAGCACTCTGAGCTTTTCGCAAAGCATTTCCACATGGACCGGGTTGGCAAAATCAAAGGCCGCCTCCACATCCACGAAGTGGGAGATCTTCCATCCGGTCTGCTCGTCCTCATAAATGTAGGAGTTATCGATGCCCAGCTGCTTCACGATCTCCAATGCCCTCTTCTCGCTTTTTCTGTCAAGCCACTCGGAGGAAACCGTGCCCGGATTTCTGTAAACATACTTCTTTCCTTTGCACAGGAAGCTGAAAGACCGGTTCGTATACCCCTTCTGAATGGGGCGGATCTCGTGAATCTCTGCGGGCGTGCAGCCCAGTGTCGCACAGATATTGTCTGTCATGGCGATGCTGTTGTACTTGATATAGTCCGGATCAAAGGCTTCCAGCTCTGCCACCGAGTCAAACTCCATGACCTGATCGGCGGTGAATCGCTTCTCATACAAGGGAAGCTCGTCCACATGCTGAGCGTAGACCTGCTCCCAGTACAGCCCATCCGTGCCGGGCGTGTCATACATGTCTTCCAAAATGGGCCGGAACTTCTCGCTGAACTCCCGGTCAAAATACGCATATCCGTTCATGACCCACTGGTCCACAGCCGGACGCTGGGTATCCACGATGAGGCCCTTTCTGTCGGTGATCACACCGCGCTCACCCTGCCACACACCCTCCATGAACAGCGTGGAGTAAAGAGAATGGCATTCGTAAGTATGGAATACCGACTGCGGGAAATAATTATCCGCACAACAAATGTAACTGTTCTTTAAGTACGCTCTTGCAAAATAAATACTGGAGTGGGTATTTTTGTGCCTGTACTCCTTGTTGATCACCACTTTTACGCCATACTTATCCACAAGATACAGGAACTTCTCCATCATATGGCCGAGGACAAGGACGATCTCTTCGATGCCTGCCTCCCGCAGCTGACGGATCTGCCGTTCCACCATCACTTCTCCCTTTACCACCGTCAAGCCCTTGGGCTTTTCATAGGAGAAAGGAACGAACCGCGTACTCATACCGGCAGCGAGGATGATGGCGTTGTGAACCTTGTAGCGAGCCATTTTTTCAAGGCCCACGGCCGTAGCCCGATAGTCCTGGATGATATCGCCCGCCTGCCGCAGCTTTGCAACGGTTTTGTTGACCGTACCTAATGAAAGGCCCGTTGCTTCCGCAATGACCCGCTGGGTGGTTTCCCCATCATGCTCGCAGATATAGCGCAAAACCTCAAATTCGTTGTTATTCATTGTCCACGCTCTTTTCTGTTTATTTTTACATTAAAATTCTCCATTTGTGAACATGTAATCAAAAAAACAAATGCACCTAAACAAGTACATTTTTTTATCATTATATACCCATTAACCCCAAATGTAAATAGATTATGAACAAACAATCCATAAAATCTGGCGGATTCCCATCCTCCGCCCCCCTGCGATCAACAAAAAGCCCAATGCTTCGCAAGAAGCATTGGGCGTTCTTTCTTGTATATGTCATACTGTTACAGGAATCGTGTATCCTTTTCCCGATCAATTCTTGAAGCTGTCCAGGGCGGGAGTGGAGATCAGCTTTTCAAAAAACGCCGCGGTAGAGGAATATTTGTATTTATGGATCGCCTGCAGCCGGTTCAGCCGCATGGCCAGGCCGCCGGTGAGCTTTACTCCGGTCAGATACACCAGCAATCTGTCCTTATCCAGATCCCGGGCGTAATTCAGCTCATCCCGGCAATTCTCAGACTCCAAATATTCTTCCGACAAAAAGGCGATGAAATAGCCGCACTTTTCGATCTTTTCCGCAATGAAGTCGTCCCATTCCGATCCGGGATCGATACCCTCATCATACCAAACCCGGTAACCGGCTTTACGCAGCTTTCCAATGACCTCCAGCACGCTTTCGGAATTTCTGTGGGAATAGCTGGCGAAAATATAGGGCTTTTCCCCATCGTAGGGGACGACGATCGCCGGTTCCTCCCGCTCCAGGGGCGGTTGGGCCGGCTGGGAATGCAGCATCGACCGGATCTTGTCCACCACCGCGTCAAAAAACTCAGTACTGACCATTACCCCTTGCTGCTTCACCACATTCCGAATATCCGCGGGAAGCTCCTTTGGGAATTCGAACCCAGGCAGCATGACCGGAATGACATTTTTGTACAGCCGTAGAGCGATGGATAATTCCTGCCGAATTAAGTCCTCTTCAAGCACACAGCGATCCAGCGCATGGGGCGGCAGAATCAGGATCACATCCTTGCATGGGGCCAAACTCGTCATGATTCCCCGGTCAAAATTTCCCGCGCTTAGGTTCTCCATATCGAAAAATACCCGGTAGCCCAACGCCTTCAGCCTGTCCGCCAACCGTGCAGCCACCATATCGCCGCCGTTGCGCCGATAGCTGATGTAAATATCGTACATACGCAAAATCCCCCGATTCGGTGTTTTCTTTGTCATATTATAGAACATCCCTGACAAAAAGTAAATACTTTCCCGCCTCCGGGCGCGGAAAAGCCGACAGATCCGGGATCTGTCGGCTTTTTTATTGAACGAAGGTTTACAGGAACTGCTCGAAGGTATCGGGCATGGCCTCGATCTCTGCCAGCATCTTATCCTGCTTCTTGTAGCAGTACAGGACAGCATCCATGTTCCATTCGGCGAACAGGTCTTCCACGTCCACTTCCTTCTTGTACAGGGCGATGAGAGAGGGAACGAAGTTGGTGATCTTGTTCTTCTTCAGGAAGGTGATGGCCCGCTCGATGCAGGAGCGATCCACCATAAAGGCCTGGAGGATGTAAGGCACCACATAGCGCTCCTTGTCCCGGGCGCTGATGGGCTCGATGCGGCCGTTGTCCGTTCTGGCGTACAGCTCGTCGCAGATGAAGCCGGCGATCCGGAAGTAGGTATCCACCTCTTCCACATCACAGCACAGCGCGTTTTCCAGGGAGGTCAGGGCTGCCTGCATATCGTTGCGGCTGCAGTGATACAGGTACAGGGCGTTGTGCAGGGAGACCACCACGGGATCCCGATGCAGCGCATGGCTGACGGAGGCATAGGCCAGGTCGTAGCGCTCCAGGTGACGGGCGGCGTGGCTGATGTTGCGCAGGATCAGGGTGTGGTTGGAGGAGGTGTTCTTGTACAGCAGGATGCCCACATCGATGATCTCCTGATACTTCTTCAGGGACAGGTACACATCGAAGAAGGAGGCCATCATTCTGGAAGAACGCACCTTGGGCAGCAGCTCGAACTTGCCGCCTACCCGCTTCAGGCCCAGCATATCGTTGGCGATGGTCTGCGCCCGGTCCTTCTCACGATAGTCGTTACTGTACTCGCTGGCCAGGAAGCCCTGGAGTTCCTCGTTGTCGGGATAGAAGGTGACAGCGATCTGAATGTACTGCTTGGTGATCTCGGGAATGCCCAGGCGGCGGCAGATGATGTACACATTACGGCAATCCACCTCGTCCAGGTAGCCCCGGTCCAGCACCTCCGCCAGGAAGCGGGCGAATTCCTCATACTTCTTCTCGTCCGCCAGTTCCCGCAGATGGTCCACAGCGGTGTCGCTGACCAGGTTCCGGTTCCGGGCAGCCTCCACGAACAGGGATTCCAGGTTCACCTTGGCGCTGCCGGAGGAGGTGGCATTGAGGCCGGCGGATTCCAGCCGGGCCTTCAGCTGATCGATCTCCGCGGTCAGGGCCTGATTCTTCACGGTCAGCTCCGCGATGCGCTTCTGCTCCACATCGTTGGTGTTGCCCAGCATACCCGCCACATTTTCCGGCAGGGCGGTGAAGCAGGAGTGGACGGGGCTGTCGCAGCGGTCGGTCTCCATGGTGTTGCGGATGGCCTGGACCAGGCGGCTCTCGATGTCGTCGATCTGGCCCATCCAATCCTTGCGGGAGTAGATGATGATGTTCAGGGAACGGATATCGAAGGGGATCTCGGTCTCATCGTTGCAGATGAGCACCGTGTGGCTCTTGGACAGGGAATGGCGAATGCCCAGCTCGTAGGCCACGTTCCAGTTCAGGGAGGAGAGGTCAGCGATGACCAGCTCGTCGGTACCCAGGTTCTGAATGACATTGTCGATGATGTGGCCGCCTTCGCCGGTGTAGTCCTGGCGAATGGGGACGATGTTGGGGTCGTAGCTGGTCAGTGCAGAGTGGATGAGGAAGCGGAAAATATTGTTGTATTCCTTGCGCAGCTGCTCGTCGGCGCCGCCGTAGGGCATGATCACATAAGCCCGGATCTTCTTGTTCATAGGGAAAACCTCTCTTTCTCTCTACTGGGGGTCTGCATAGTTACAGGATACCATCGTACGAAAGATTTGTCAATCCGAAACCCCCGGAAGCCCCAATTTCCCGGCATTTTCCCCCAAATCCCGCCCAAAAGCCTTCCCTCCGGGGAGGGCGAATCGCCCAAAGGAAAGCGACCGCTACCATTCGTAGCGGTCGCCGGCAGAGAATCATTCTGCAAATTCGGTGTGTTTGGTCTTCCACTGGATCAGCTTGATGTTGAGCCAGAAAGCGTAAATGCCAAAGGTAATGATCGTCAGCAGCAGCCACTTGATCCAGTTGCCGAACAGCTGCGCGCCGGTGCCGTTGAAGCTCAGTCTGCGGCCATTGATGACCGTATGCTTCGCTTCCCAGCGATAGATCATACAAATTGCCCAGGGATAGCAAAGGCCCAAGGTGACAGCCGTAAGGAAACCGCCAAGGATCTGCCAGCCAATCAGCTGCAACAGGCCACCGTCAAAATAGGACTTTTCGGTTTGAACTTCCATAAAGATACCTCCAATATGTATTTCTTTGCCTGGGATAAATCTATTCTAAAAGCTCAGCGGACCATTGTCAACCGTATGCGCGCCATTTGTAAAATGATTGCAGGCACCAAGCCTTCCCCTGGGGGAAGGTGGCCGAGCGCAAGCGAGGTCGGATGAGGGGAATTCCAGCAACAAAAGATCTGACGCGCAAGAGTGCAAAGGCTGACCCTCATCAGTCAAAAATCAAAGATTTTTGACAGCTTCCCCCAGGGGAAGCCTTATATGCTGCAATATCGTAAAGGAGAAAGATATATGAAAGCAACCGGCATTGTCAGAAGAGCAGATGACTGGGGTAGAATTGTGATTCCCAAAGAAATCAGAAGAACCCTTCGCATTCGCGAGGGCGACCCCTTACTGACAACATTGATACCAACCGACCGCTTCTGCTGGGCGATACATAGTATAGCACAAAGAATATCAACGCAGTAGGAGCTCTACTGCGTTGATATTTTAGAGTTCTAATAAATAAGTTAAAGGCTTGTCGAAGCAAATATACGAACGTTCCTCAATATAAGCGATAAGATTTTTTATATAGAGTTCGTAATCTCGCCTTTCAACATAAGAAACACCCTGGTCTGCTTGCATAACTTCCCTCCCTGCAAAAATAAAGGAAAGTAAATAAAATTTAAGGACAGGACCAAATTCCAAACCATTATTGTATTGCAACAATCTGTTTGTTGCGTTAACTAAAAATTGCAGACTGCTAGGTATCCTTGACTGAAAATCGTAAGACATAATGTCGCTGCCTTCTATGTATTCCTTAATGCTATCGATATCATCTCCACCGTACCCAGTTAGGTAGCGGTAAACTTCAACCTCGTTAATATTGATATTTTTATCAGAAGCAATAATGTACATTATAAATTCGGCAAACTCTAATTTATAGAGACCAGAAAGCCTATCATCATCAGGCAACTGAACATAGCCCTTATCCTGCAATAAATTCATATCATCTACAACCATATCAAAGAACGATTTGGATTGTTTTAATGATTCATAATTCACACATTATCGCCCCTTAAATCAATATTTGTGTTAATGTTATTGTATAAAATGTTGAGACAAAAATCAATAGTATAATCTACTCCCTTTTACAGATACTAACAGCGTAATTTGTAAAATAAGGAGATAGATATATATGAAAGCTACTGGTATCGTTCGTCGGGTGGATGACCTCGGGCGTATTGTAATCCCCAAAGAAATCAGAAGAACCCTTCGCATCCGCGAGGGAGATCCCCTTGAAATTTACACCGAGAAGGACGGCGGGGTGATCTTCCGGAAATATTCCCCCATGGGGGATCTGCAGCCCTTCGCTTCGCAAATGTGCGAGGCCATCGGCGCCAGCACCGGGCGCATCGCCGCGGTGTCCGACCGGGACGCCATCATCGCCCTCAGCGGCGCCCCCAAGCGGGAGTTGGTGGACAAGCCCAACTCCGAGGAGCTGGGCAAGCTCATGGAGCAGCGGAAAAATTACCGCTATGAGGCCGGAAATAACCGCATCCCCGCCTCCGCCCTCACCGACAGGTACCACCTGGGTGTGGCGGCACCCATCCTGTCCCAGGGGGATCTGATGGGCTGCGTGCTGCTCCTGCTGGACGAAAATGACGCCCCCCTGGCAGACGCGGATCAGAAGCTGGCCCAAACCGCCGCGGCCTTCCTGGGAAAACAAATGGAATCCTGATGATTTCGCGGCCCATTTTCGGCCGCGAAGTTTTTTGTATAAGAACCCCCCAGCACGGCTGGGGGTTCCAAAAAGCTTTCGCTATGCCCAGTCCCGCCGCAGCGGAAAGCCTCCCCTGTGTAAGGGGAGGTGCCCAGTGCGCACACTGGGCGGAGGGGTTGTTCTCATAGTGACAATCCCCCAGTCACCGCTGTGCGGTGACAGCCCAGCTCCGCGCCAAGAG
>JAZREG010000073.1:0-1842 GCA_045660725.1 Faecousia sp. | reverse complement strand
CCTCATCAACCACTTCCTGGACCAGTTCCGGGGAACGATCTACCGCCAGACCATGTTCGCTGAGTTTGAGCTGAACATCGGAAAAATGGTGGCTGAGGGTCAGACCTTGACTGCCGATGCCCTCTGCGCCGAGTACCGCCGTTTGAATGAACTGTATTACGGACCGGATATCGAGGTGGACGATGAGATCGCGCTTGAGTGGATTCGTATTCCTCATTTCTACTACAATTATTATGTGTTCCAGTATGCTACCGGCTACGCTGCAGCCATCGCCCTGTCCCGTCGCATCCTGGCAGAGGGCGAGCCTGCGGTGCGGGATTATCTGAACTTCCTCTCCGGTGGCCGCACCAAGAGCCCCATTGACCTGCTGAAAGGTGCCGGCGTGGATATGATATCCCCCGACCCGGTGAACAATGCACTGGCCTTATTCGGTCAGCTCCTGGACGAAATGGAAACACTGATGGAGGAATTGTAATGGTCGATATTTTCTTGCCCACGCTCCACACCTTTGCCATGAATAACACATTCACCGGCTCTTGGGAGAATTTCCGCTTTAAGATCGTACCCACCGTGGTGAAGAACGAGCAGAACCCCAAGGAAGTGGACATGGCACAAAGCTCCATTCACGCCGAGTTTTGGCATGGCCCCTTCTGCTATGAGAAAAGCACCATGGAAGGGGAGGCTACCTTCCCCATGAGCGAGGAAGGCCGCACGGCTCTGAAATCCTGGCTGGAATCCAATGTTTAAGCCTGTATGGGTTCGATACCCACATCGACCCGAGACGATATAGGAACGTAAGAAACCCCTGCCATCCGACGGATGGCAGGGGTTTTGCTTAGCTCAGATTCAGTTTTTTCTTCATCAAATAGGTAGATAGGAAATATCCGCCTACGGATATAAGCACCATGATCACGCCGACAGCGCCATAGGCAACGGCCATCATAGGCATGGGATCGTTGCCGGCAACGGCAGCAGGTATGGTGATCATCATCATGATGGCGCCGATCACAACACTAAAGATCATGCCGAACGCATACAGAAATCCGATGATACCCAGTATCTTCATCCGCTTAAATACGGAACATGCGGTCACCACCGCTGTCATGTTCAAAACGACGGTATAGACGGGACTTGCAAAGAGGATAAACAGCATGGCAAGACCCACAGCCGGGGGCATATCCTGGAAGGCGTACCGCATACCGGAAAGGAAGCTTTTAAGCGTAAAATCCCCAATCCCGGACAAACCGCTAAAGAACATCGCATAGAATGCAAACAGGAATACGCTGTAGGTGATCACGAACCAAATCAGCATATTCAGCGCAGCGGATAAGAAATTACTGTGTACGGAAACAGGCAGGGTAAAGGTCAAATATCCCCGATCCGTAAAGCGGCTGCCGTAGAACCGGAACAGCTGGATATATTGGGATGCGGCAACGCACACGACGATGCCGATATAAGCGACATAGAAGAGGATGATGCCGGGAAGTACCAACCATGCAGTAGACGGGTCGAACTCGATTGCTTCAATGCTGGAAATTAACAGCCGCAAACCAACGGCACCGGTAACGCCAAAACCCATAATAATACCGATGAGAATCAGCATGATGGGCGCGCTGGAGCGTAGCTCATGCTTTAAAAGTTTTCCGAACATTTAAACACCTCCCTAAACAGTTCGTCAAGAGATTTGCCGGATTGCTCTCTGGCCTCATCCACGGTGCCGGTCTGCAGGATCTTGCCCTGAGACAGGAAAATGTACTCGTCCAGAACCGGCTCCACATCGGCGATCAGATGGGTGGAGATCACCACAGTGGCTTCTGGGTCGTAATTGGTCACGATGGTGTT
>JAZREG010000072.1:0-3023 GCA_045660725.1 Faecousia sp. | reverse complement strand
CCTCGCAGCAGCACTCGCCGTCGCAGCAGCACTCGCCGTCGCAGCAGCAGGAGCAGGAGTTCAGCAGCTTCTTGGCCCAGGCGACAATGCGATCGCCATAAGTAGCGGCCACATAGATAGCACCGGCAACAGCAGCCAGAGCAACAACAATCTTAACAATAACATTCAGAGCTTTCATAGTAGTTCCTCCTCTTTATTTGGTTTTCTAAATTCAGTATAACCAGTTCTCAGGAAAAATGCAACATATAATTTGTGAATTTCTCGTCAGACATAGCCGTACATGCCCCGGACGCTGACTTCGCCGGAGTTCACGGCCTCACAGTGGCCGTCGGGGAAGCGAACCATCAGTGCGCCGGTGTCTGTAATGCCCTCAGCGTGGCCGTGACGCACTTCATCTCCCCGCAGGATGCTCACGTCCTGGCCGACAGTGATGCAATCTGCCCGGTATTGTGCCATCAGCGCCGCAGGAGGGGGCAATAGCGCCGCATCCATGTTGCATAGCGCCAGGATCATATTGGCCGCCAGCTGTGGCACAGATACGTCCTGGTGAGTGACCATGGACAACGACCCGGCAAAGCTCCGGATCTCAGGGCTGAAGTCCGTTTCCTTGTGCAGGCAATTGATGCCAACACCCACAACAGCATAATCCACCAGGCCTGTTTTGGCATCCACCGCCAGTTCGGTGAGGATGCCGGCAATTTTGCGCTTTCCCAGGACAAGGTCATTGGTCCACTTGATTCCGGGACGAACTCCCACTGTGTCCGCAACCGCGTCGCACATGGCGACCGCTGTGGCACAGGTCAGGTGCATCAGCGCCTCCGGGGCGCAGTTGGGCCGCAGGATGACACTCATGTACACACCCAACCCTGCAGGAGATTGGAAACTGCGTCCCATTCGACCCCGGCCGGCGGTTTGGTGACCGGCAATCAGTACGGTACCGTGGGCGGCGCCGTTTGCGGCCATCTCCTTGGCTCGGGTGTTGGTGGAGTCGATGGTATCGAACCAATAAATTTGATTCTGCCAGGGGTGATCCCCTGGCAGAAGATTTTGAATATCAGATCTCATATTAGTCAATGTCTGTAACTACGGTCTCCGGAGGATTATCCAGCACCTCGGGATGGGCCAGCAGCCGGCGGAAGTACTTGAAGAAGGTGGCGTAATAGTAGCCATCGCAGATCCGCTCGTCCAGGACAAAACGGACATCGATGTACTTCTTCTGCACCACAGAGCCATCCTCCTGGACTTCGACGGCCCGGCGCTTGCAGCCGAAGGCACCGAAGCAGGGGAGGTTACCGAAGTCATACAGATGGTGATAAATGGGAGGGATGCCCAAAGAACCCATGGAAGTGAAGAACAGGCTGCCGTGGAAGGGGCTCAGCTCCACCAGGAATTTGGGCAGCATGCCAAAGTAGTCCAGCAGCTTCAGCAGCCAAACCACAAACTTCAGCACGATGCTGGGGATCAGGTTCAGATACTGGATCAGACCATCCAGGCTGGAATCCAACTCCTGGGTTGCCTTCACACTTTCTACAGCGGCATTGAGCTTGTGGTAGACATCTACCGCGGTATCGTGGGGATCCAGGTGTACCTTGATGGAGGTATCGGGAGACTCCAGGGTCATTTCCTTCTTGATGACCATGCAGTACTGGATATCGTTGCCACGGGAATACACCTTCTGACCGGAAATGAACCGGTTCAGCTGGGGGTACTTGGCTACACCCCGTACATAAGCCGCCAACAGCACATGCGTGATGCCAAAATCAGTCAGGCCTTCCCGACGCTTTTGACGGATGTAGCGGTCGATGTTGGTGATCTCGAAGGATTCTTCAAACAGGTTGGAACAGGTGTTCCGCTCCACCTGGAAGTAGGCAGTGATCTGTGCCATGGGTGCCAGGGTGCGGATCTTCCGGCCGTCGTTTCGGTCACCCCAGGTGGGATGGTAGGCACCGTCGGAATGGACGCGGATGGCAAATACCAGCAAGATAAGGCCGGCAAACAGCAAATAATCTGCAAGCAGGATCAGCAGGGCAGAGGGGATGCCCACAGACTGGGCATAGGCAATGCCCTGGTAGTAGCTGTGGGAGTAGACCAATGCGCCAACTACCGCCCCATACATAGGCAACAGAAGCCAGGCATAGCGCAGCTTGCCGCAGGTGATCGCAGTGTAGAGGATGCAGAAGAAAACGATGCAGATGTAGAACATCCACAGAGAGAAGGTATTCGTACCGATGACCACATGCGGCCGCAGGGCATAGTAAAGGCCCATGAGCCATACAGGGATGGCGGTTTTATAGAACATCTCCTTGCCGTTGAATAATACGATGAGCACATAAAGCAGGGTGGCTGCTACAGGCAGAACGATTTGACTCCACACTTGTGCAGCATCCCCGGACCCTTTCAAACCGGGGAATGCGATGCGGGCCACTGCCGAGCCGACCAGGCAAAGTGCCATCAGCCATGTCAGCGCGTTTTTACGGCTGACGAAAAAACGTGTCTTTCTTTCCATAACATGAACATTATAACAGTTGTGTGTCTACTTGACAATCTTTTTTTACAGCAATCGACAGAAAAAACACAGGCAATTTCTGCCTGTGTTTTTCGTTACAGGGGATTTACTTCCAAAACGGTGAGGATTTTATCGGTGACCCGGAAGCGCAGGTCAAAACCCGCAAAGGGCAAACCGTAGACACGATCGGCACTTCGTTGATAAGAGGGCCGGGGATCATGGGACAGAATGCCAATGGCGGCCTGCTGCTTCTCCTGGGGCAGCCGAACGAGCAGCTCCTGGGGGAAGACAACCTCCAGCAGGAAGTCGTCGGCGGTGTCCGTGAAGCCACCGGTGGCCTCGGGATGGCAGTCCCCATAAGGGATGTAGGGCTTGATATCAAAAATGGGCGTACCGTCCATCAGATCCGCGCCACCTACATGCAATACTGTGCCAAATTCCGCCGTATGCTCCACACCCAACAGGCGTACACTGGACAAGCCCAGGGAATTGGGGCGGAAGGGGGAACGGGTGGCAA
>JAZREG010000071.1:0-16374 GCA_045660725.1 Faecousia sp. | reverse complement strand
GAGCTGTGCAGGCAGTTTTGTTATGCAGCGGTGGAGGGGACGAAGGCTCCCTTGTGTAAAGGGAGCTGTCAGCCGAACAGGCTGACTGAGGGATTGTTTTGCTATGGTGTTGATAGTGTATCTGTTAGACATATTGGAATTTGACTATTAGTAAAATTCTTTTTTGATAGCCTTAACAACTGAGTTAAAAGTTGCTTTCGTTCCAAGCTTACAAAGTAGATAGCCAAATGCACACATAGCAAGCGGTATAAAAAGTAGGAAAAGGCTGTCCAAATTGGATGTGATGGCGAGAATAACGAAAAAAACTTCCATCACAAGCAAGAAACTGAACCACAATGCCATAAAAACCCGCACAAATTTCACAGGCTGTCCAATCATTTGCAGCTCAGTTTGTGAATCACGATTAGAAATAACAACGTCAATTTCTGGGACAAAAGAATTTCTATATGGCATATTACGAAATGTTGGCTTCAAGCTACAACCTTTGGTTTTTTGCTGATATGCGTAATCCCAATCAGTATGTTGGCGAATTACTTCAGGGAGAATTTCAAAACCATTAGTAGAGATGGTTTTATTTATACAATGCGTTGCCGTTTCAGTAAAGAGTTTCATAAAATTCTCCTTTCTCATAGATGCAAGCTGTTAGACAAATTCAAGTTTTGTGAACTGTTCCTTAATATGTTAACACACAAACATATATTACGCAACGACAATCCCTCAGTCAAAAATCAGAGATTTTTGCCAGCTCCCTTTACACAAGGGAGCCTTTGGTACGGCAGAAATCTGTACGCGTTTCCTTTTTCTGTGGCAAGCAGGGCGTCCGGCTGTCCACCGGATGGGTTACCCAGCCCTATCCAAATATGAAAACTGGCAGATCAAAAGGATCTGCCAGTTGCTTTATGCGATTGTCCGCTAAGGACATCCGATTATACCTTTGCGGCTTTCTTGGCTTTCCGGTCCAATGCGAACCAGGGGTAGTAGGCCAGGAAGAACATCACAGTGATGACCGCTGCCATGATGGCGACCCGCAGGGCAAAGTTGGGCGGCAGGATGTCCAGGATGGAGGGGGTATCCTCGGGCTTGGCCATGTACAGATAGTTGGCGCCGGGGCCGATGAGCTGGTTGGCGTTGTAGGCGATCACCGCCAGGATCGCCAGGGCCACATAGGACTTGACCATGGATTTCCAGTTAGGACGCATTTTGTGGACGAAGATCATGTAGAAGATGGCCACATAGCCCAGGGTATGCTCCAGCCAGAACTGGTAGTAACGGAACCGGGTGGGGCCGGTGTAGGTGATGACGGTGGGCGTAATAAGCGCGAACACCGTGCCGGAGAACAGCCAAAAATAAGCGATGTCAAACAGGGTCTGACTTTTTCCAATGACCATGAAGCTGCAGAAGATCACAGCCCAGCCGCATACGGTGATGGGCAGGTGATCCACCGGGTTGGGATTCAGCTCCGGGACACCCACCAGCCGCCAAAAGTAGGACATTTCGCAGATGATGAGGGCAAAGGCCAGGATGTAGCGCAGCACATATTCCTTGTTCCAGCCGGCGATCTTCTCCCGGAAGAAGCGGATGACGAAGATCAGCGCCACCGCCAAAAGGATGGGGGCAAAGTGGGCCAAGGAGAAATTCGTAAATTCCACCGTTTCGCCGACGCCGAAAAAGTATTCAAAAAAATCTTTCATAGGGATCTCCTTAGGCGAAAATAATCAGCAGACCCACCAAAATGCCGGCGATGGCAGAGAAGGCGGGCAGTTTGCTGTGATACATGAGGATGGCCTGGGGCAGGATCTCGCCGAAGACCACATACAGCATGGCGCCGCTGGCAAAGCCCAGGCTCATGCACAGGCCCATGGCGCCGATGTCACCCAAAAGGTAGCCCAGCAGGGCGCCCACCATGGTGGGAACACCGGACAGGGCGGTGATGATCACCGCTTTCCACCGGCCCATACCGCCGCTGATCAGAGGGACGGACACGGCCATGCCCTCGGGGATGTTGTGCAGACCAATGAGCACCGCCAGCACCAGGGCAGCGCTGCCCAGAACGCCATCGTTGCTGGCATAAGACGCACCGATGGTCATGCCCTCGGGAACATTGTGCAGGGCGATGGCACAGGCCATGACGATGCCGGCCACAAACAGGCCGAACTTGCTGTCCTTCCGGGCGTAATGCTGCTCCAAATGGTCGGAGTGGATCAGCTCGTCCAGGTCATCGGCGGTCTTGGGGTGGTTGGCGTCAATGTGGGGTACTTCCGGGTTGGTTTTGCGGTCGATGAGGTGGTTCAAAAAGAAGATCACCGCCACGCCCGCGGCGATGGAACCGATGACAAAACCCAGACCCACCTGGGTTTCAATGGCTTCCGTGACCAGGTCGAAGCAGACCACGCTCAGCATCACGCCGCCGGCAAAGCTCAAAAGCAGACTCACCGTCCGGCTGGAATCTTTTTGCATCAAAGCACCGATGAGGCCACCCAGGCCGGTACCCACCACGCCCGCAATGGCGGTGGTCAGCAGCAGTGTTTCAATAATGCCCATGTGCATCCTCCTTTGTTTTCTGTAAACAGAATCATATCATATTTTTAGGAAGAAAACAACGGACCCGGGAGAAAAAAGACGAAAAAACCTGGGGGGTTGCCCAATGGGCTTGCCTGTGGTATACTCATAAAAAACTGTAAGGAGTGAGCGCTATGAAAATGATCCATATCCCCGTCCCCAACCATCCGGAAGCCACTCTGGAAGGCTACATCCTGGATTGCGAGCTGGCCCTGGGCCAGGAATATGACCGCCCCGCCATTGTGGTCCTGCCCGGCGGCGGCTATGTCTACTGCTGCCCCCGGGAAGCAGAGCCGGTGGCGCTGAAGTATGTGGCCAGCGGCTTCCACGCCTTTGTTCTGCGCTACTCCGTGGGCTTTGATACCGTTGGCTTTTCTCCCCTGGAGGAGGTCAGCTGGGTCATCGGTTACCTCCGGGAAAACGCCAGGCAGTGGCACATCGATCCGGAGAAAATTGCCGTCTGTGGCTTCTCTGCCGGCGGCCATTTGGCCCTGGCCTCCGGTGTGATGGGCGAAAATAAGCCCAACGCCATGATCCTGGGGTATCCTGCGGTGAATATCCCCAATTACCCCGGGGTGAATTTCATGCTGCAGCTGCTCACCGGCAGAAAAGAAGTGACCGACGCCGACGCGGCGGCCCTGAGCCTGGAGAGCAAGATCACTCCCGACAGCCCCCCTGCCTTCCTGGTGGCCACTGCCGAGGATATGCTCACCGGCTACGGCGCCCTGCCTGTGGCCCAAAAGTATTCCCAGCTGGGCCTGGGCTACGAGCTGCACATTTTCCAGCACGGCCCCCACGGCTACGCCCTGGCAGAGGAGACCTCCGCGGACGGCAGCAGCCGCTACCTGAATCCGGCTTTTTCTCAGTGGCACGGTCTGAGCGTGCTGTGGCTGCGGC
Organism: Faecousia sp.; assembly: GCA_045660725.1. Lineage (GTDB taxonomy): Bacteria > Bacillota > Clostridia > Oscillospirales > Oscillospiraceae > Faecousia. The sequence goes on along the minus strand of JAZREG010000071.1, from coordinate 12,918 downwards.
GGATCTTCGGGGAGCTGGTCTTTGCAGATAAGGATCTGAGCCGCATGGCGGAGCATTTGGCCGCCATGGGCATCTCGTTTCCCGGCCTTTGATGGTTTTCGAAGTGAGGTAATGTCCATGGATTACATCGTATCCACTCCCTGCGGCCAGGTCCGTGGCTGCCCCGGCAGAGTCGCCGGTACGGTAGCCTATAAGGGCATCCGCTATGCCACTGCCGGCCGCTGGGAATACCCCAAGCAGGTCACTTCCTGGGAAGGCGTCTACGATGCCACCGCCTACGGCGCCTGCAGCTACCAGCTCCGGGCTTTCTATAACGAAGCGGAAAATCAGAAGAAGCACTTCTATTACAACGAGTTTCGCAAGGGGGAGCAGTATACCTACAGCGAAGACTGCTTGTTCCTGAATATCTTCACCCCGGAAAACGCGAAGGAGGGGGACAAGCTTCCCGTCCTGGTGTATATCCACGGCGGTAGCTTCACCGGCGGCTGTGGCCACGAAAAGCATCTTGACGGCCCGGTTTGGCCCCAGGAGGGGGTCATCGGCGTGACCCTGAACTATCGGCTGGGGCCTATGGGCTTCGTGTGCCTGCCGGAGCTGAAGGAGGAGGCCGGCATTACCGGCAATTATGGCCTCTTTGACCAGCTGGTCGCCCTGCAATGGGTCAGGGACAACATCGCGTCCTTCGGCGGCGATCCCCAGGCGGTGACCATCATGGGTCAGAGCGCCGGCGCCATGAGCGTCCAGCAGCACAGCCTCAGCCCTCTGAGTCGGGGGCTGTTCCGGGGCGCGGTGATGTCCAGCGGCGGTGGCGTCAGCAATTTTCTGCCCACCCCTCCGGCGGAAAAGCAGTATGGCTTTTGGCAGAAGGTGATGGAGCTGGCCGGCTGCGAAAATTTGGCCCAGTTCCGGGCGCTGGCACCGGAAAAGCTGTTTCCCGCCTGGAAGGCGGCCCAAAAGGAGCTCCATGCCCCCGGCTGCTTCCCCTGCGTGGACGGCAAGCTGGTGGTGGGTACCGGGGTGAAGCTGCTGAAAAGCGGCGCCCAGCACCGGATCGCCTACATGGCCGGCGCTACCAGCGAGGATATGCTCCCGCCCATCCTGTTTGCCATGTCCCGGAAGTGGTGCGCAAAGCAGGAACTGCCCAGCTATACCTGGTATTTTGACCGGCAGCTGCCCGGCGACGAAAACGGCGCCTGGCATTGCGCTGACCTATGGTACTGGTTCGGTACTTTGGACAACTGCTGGCGGCCCTTTGAGGAAAAGGATCACCGGCTGAGCCGGCAGATGGTTGCCTATCTGTGCAATTTTGTCCGCACCGGAAATCCCAACAAGGGGGGCGAATTGCCCACCTGGATCGCCTCCGACCGCACCCAGCCCCGGGTGCTGCGGCTGGGAGAAAAGCCCACCGGTATGGCAAAGCCCAGCACCTTGAAAATGATCAAGACCATGCTCACCACCAAGACAGTGGGCTTTTAAAGATAAAAAAAGACGAGTCACAAGACTCGTCTTTTTTTGTTTATTCCTTTACCGGGGGAACCTCGATGATCAGGTCGCTCAGGGGGAAGGAGCAGCAGGGGTGGATGTAGCCGTAGAGGTAGTCGGCCTCACGGCGGCCGTCCACGCTCTTGGGAGCGTACACCTCACCGCTAACGAGCTTGGAGTGGCACCAGCCGCACTCACCGCTGCGGCAGTGGGCAGGGGCGGCGATACCGGCGGCCTCCAGGGAGCGGAGGATGGAGGTGTCGGCCTTTGCGGTGATGGTCTGCTCGGTGCCGGCGATGCGGACGGTGATCTGGAAGGAGGGGGCCACATCGGCGGGGTAATCGGCCTCCTTGGCAGGGTTAAAGTACTCACCGAACAGCTCGTGGCGGACAAACTTCTTCCGCAGGTTCAGCTTCTCAATCTCCTTGTCCACGAAGTTGTACATGGCCTGAGGGCCGCACAGGAACAGGGAGTAGTCCCCTTCGGGGGCGTACTTCTGAATCAGCTCGGCGGTGATGAAGCCCTTTTCGCAGCCGTCCATTTCCTCGTGGCTCAGCACGTTGACCAGCTGGAACTTGTCGCCTTCCAGGGCCTTGAATTCTTCCTGGAACACGGCGTCAGCCATGGTGCGGCTGCCGTAGAGCAGGACAAGACGGGCATCCTCGTCGCCGTCAGCGATGGCCTTGGCCAGGCTGCGGAAGGGGGTGATGCCGCTGCCGCCGGCGATGCCGATGACAGTCTTGGCGTCCCGCAGGGGCTCGTAGGTGAACACGCCCAGAGGCTCAGAGGCCTTGACTTCGGTACCCACAGCCCAGTTGTCCAGGATGTAGTTGGAGGCCAGGCCGCCTTCCACCCGCTTGATGGTCAGGCTGTAGAGGCCGGCCAGGGCTTCCCGGGGAGAAGAGGACAGGGAGTAGGGACGGGTCAGCTTCACGGGGCCCACCTCCAGGGAGATGGACAGGTACTGGCCGGCGCTGAACCAGGCCAGCTTTTCGGTACCCTTGGCAGCATCGGCTTCCAGCCAGAAGGTCTTCATATCGTTGCTGTAAGCATCGATCTTGGCTACCTTCAGGTGCTGCACGCCGGGGTGCAGGGCCTTGGCCAGCTGGTTGGGCTTATAGGACTCGGTGGCGGGCAGCGCCTTGGCGGGAGCCGCTTCGATCTTTGCCTGACGGGTAGGATTCATCTTGGTGAAATCCATGGGATTCAGTTTCCAAAGTGCCATAATTAAGCGCCTCCTTTCATTCTCTTGACCACCTTCTTGGCCACGGTGTCGCCCATGATGTAGGCGCAGCTGTAGCCGTCGCCGCGGATGTAGTGGCCGCCGCAGAAGCTCAGGCCGGGAATGGCGTAGTCGGCCTTCTCGCCGGCGATCCGGGCCATCAGGTTATCCCAGCCGGAGAGCTTGTAGCCGTAGATGGTGCCTTCGGGAGTACCCAGGTACCGGGCGAAGGTCACGGGAGTGGCTACGCTGATCTCCTCGATGTGGGGCATGATGGAGATGCCCAGGGTCTTCTCCGCGTCCTCGATGTATTTCTTAGCCAGGTCGTTCTTGTACTTCTTGTAGTCCTCGGGCTTCAGATCCTTGGGAACGTCGCCGCCGTAGATGGGCATGGTGAAGAACAGGGTGCAGGTGCCATCGGGGGAGGAGTCGGGGATGACGTTGTTCAGGCAGTTGACGATGTACAGGCCGTCGTCCAGGCGGGTGTCGTTCTGCGTCCGGGGATCGGGATGACCCATGATGAACACAGTGTAGTCCTCCAGGCCCAGCGCTTCCTTGGTGCAATCCAGGCCCAGGTAAATGGTGGCCACGGAAATACCGAATTCCCGGGCGTTGGCCAGCTTCAGGTTCTGCTCGGGGATCTTATCCAGCTGGCTCATGTTAAAGACGTTGTGGGGGATGACGTTGGAGATGACTTCCTTGGCGTACAGCTCCTGGCCGTTTGCCACCACGCCGGCCACGCTGCCGTCGTCGTTGTACAGGAACTGGGTGACCTCGCTGTTGTACCAAACCTCACCGCCGTGCTTCTGAATGATGTCGATGAGGCTCAGGGACAGCTCGTGGCTGCGGTGCTTGGGCATAGCGGCACCGTCGACCATGTAGCCGTAGAGCATATTCAGGAAGTGCATGCAGTTGAGTTCGTCGGTGGGAACGCCCAGGTAGCCCCAGTAGGTGTTGATGATGTTCTGGGCCTTCTTGGGAATGCCGCAGGCGGTCATCACTTCCTCCACACTGTGGCCGGCCACGCGCATGAAATCTGCGTGCTGCAGGAGCATGGTCAGACCGTTGGGCTTGCCCTTCATCTTGTAGATGTATTCGATGGCAGCGTCGATCTTCTTCTTCAGCATGATGAACTTCTTGACGCTCTTGCGGCAGCCGGGAACAGCAGCATCCACGCTGTCGCAGAAGCCCTCGATGCCGGCGCTGAGCCGCACATCGTAGCCCTCGTCGCCCTTGACGATGGCCCGGAACAGATTGCCGGTCTCGTAGCACCAGTTGGGCTTGGCGCCCAGGTCGTCGAAGACCTTGTAGACCTGGTCAGGCTTGTCGGCGGTGCCAACGCTGCACAGCTCGTGCAGGGAAGGCTCGAACTCAAAGCGGCCACGCTTGAAGCTGGTGGCACATCCGCCGGGGATGTTGTGCTTTTCCAGCAGCAAGGTACGCAGACCCGCTTTTGCGGTGTTGGCGGCAGCGGCAAGGCCGCCGTTACCGGCACCGACCACAATGACATCGTATTGTTTGCGCATTGGGTTCCTCCTTTTCTGGTCAAACCAGTATGATTCTATCGATAGCATAGCACCGTGTGGCAGAAATTGCAAGGCTTTGATGCTACAAAGTGCGAAGAGAAGAAAAATGTAGCGCAGTGGCCATCCCCTACGAAAGCGCTGCAGTTTTTGCAAAAGACAGGGGCGTGGAATTTTGTCTGCCCAGCACCTTGCTATTTCTGTTTTTTCCCTTTATACTGTCTATAGTAAAATTGAAAGGTCCTGTCAATTTGGTACTGACAGGGAAAAAGGAGGCACACCTTATGTTTTTTAAGGGAATCATGCCCGCGATCGTCACCCCGCTGCTGCCGGATGAAGCGGTGAATATTCCGGTTTTGGAGCAGCTTATGGGATTCTTCCTGGACAAGGGCGCCGACGGCTTTTATGTGGCCGGCGCCACCGGCGAGGGCCTTGCCCTGCGCTTTACTGAGCGACTGCGGCTGGCAGAGGCCGCGGTGGCTGCCGCCGGGGACAAGCCCTGCATTATCCAGGTGGCTTCCACGGATTTCAGCCAGGCCATCGCTCTGGCCAAGCATGCCCAGCAGGTGGGCGCCAAGGCCATTTCCGCCACTCCGCCCCTGTTTTTCCGCTACGATGAGCAGGATGTGTACAATTATTATAAAGCCCTGGCCGATGCGGTAGAGATCCCGCTTATCGTCTACAACAGCCCCCTGGCGGGCTTCCCCCTGACCCCGGATTTCATCGCCCGGCTGTACGGCATCGACAACATCACCGGCGTGAAGTGGACTTCTTCCGATTACTATGGCCTGATGAAGCTCAAGCAGCTGACAAACGGGGAGATCAATGTGCTCAACGGCCCGGACGAGATGCTGCTTATGGGCCTGACCGCCGGTGCCGACGGCGGCATCGGTGCTACCTACAATTTCATGTTCCCCCTGTTCCGGAATATCTACGATCATTTCCTCCGGGGCGACCTGGCTGCTGCCCAGGAAAATCAGCAGCTGGTGACCAAAATGATCACCGCCCTGCGGGCATTCTCTACCATCCCTGCCGCCAAGGCCATGCTGCGCTACAAGGGCTTTGCGGTAGGCACGGCGGCCTTCCCCCTGAAGCAGCTGGACGAAAGCCAGCAGGCCCGGGTCATTGAAGTTATGGAAAAGGCAGGTTGGGACCATGAGATCTTCGGCGCGTAAACAGCTGCAGACCCAGGTCTGCGTCATTGGCGGCGGCCTGGCGGGTATGTTCGCTGCCATCTCCGCAGCCCGCCACGGGCAGCAGGTGGTGCTGATCCATGACCGGCCCATGTTCGGCGGCAACGCCTCCTCCGAGGTGCGGATGTGGCCCATGGGCGCCCACGGCAGGAGCCGCCGGGAAACGGGCCTGTTTGAGGAGATGCTCCTGACCAATATGTACCGCAACCCCACCCGCAGCTATGCCATTTGGGACAGTGTCCTGTTTGAGATCGTCAAGCAGCAGCCGGGGCTGACGGCGCTGCTGAACTGCTCCGTGTGGGATGCGGCCATGGATACAGAGCGCCGCATCCGCAGCGTGTCTGCCTGGCAGCTGACCACCTATCAGCAGTTTGAGATCCTGGCGGATATTTTCATCGATTGCTCCGGCGACAGCATCCTGGCAGAATTGACCGGCGCCAAATACCGTATGGGCCGGGAGGCCCGGGAGGAATTCGGCGAGGCTGCCGCACCCCCGGCTGCCGACCGGAAGACCATGGGCAATTCCTGCCTGCTTCAGGTACGGCAGACGGCCGGCCCCATCCCCTTCATTGCCCCCGGCTGGGCAAGAAAGATCCCGGATGAGAGCCAGCTTTCCACCCGCCCCCATCTGCCGCATCAGTTCCGGGACAACAATTTCTGGTGGCTGGAGCTGGGCGGTGAGCAGGATACCATCGCCGATGCCGAGGAGATCCGGGACGAGCTGCTGGCCCTGTCCTTCGGCGTGTGGGATCACATCAAGAACCACGGAGACCATGACGCGGACAACTGGGAGCTGGATTGGGCGGGGTTCCTGCCCGGAAAGCGGGAGAGCCGCCGGTACGAAGGCGACCACATCCTGACCCAGCCGGAGGTCTGCGCCGGGGGGAAGTTCCCGGATATGGTGGCCTACGGCGGCTGGCGCATCGACGACCATCCTCCGGCGGGCTTTGACCACCGGGGCGAGCCGACGACCTACTACGATTGCCCGTCTCCCTTTGGTATCCCTTACCGGTGCCTATATTCTGTGAATATCGACAACCTGATGTTCGCCGGCAGAAATATCAGCGTCACCCATGCGGCCATGGCCGCCTCCCGGGTGATGGGTACCTGCGCCCTGCTGGGCCAGGCGGCGGGTACTGCCGCGGCCCTGGCCTGCCGGAAGGGGATCACCCCCCGGCAAGTGGGAGAATGTATGCCCCAGCTGCAGCAGCAGCTGATGGAGGACGATTGCTGGCTGCCGGGAATGCGTCGGGAAATCAGCCGGGCTTGCCGCCGGGCGCAACTGGTGTGCCAGGGACAGGACAAGGAAAATCTGCGCAACGGCGTGGACCGTCCCACCGACGAAGCCGGGGACAACGGCTGCTATGTCCCCCTGGGTACGGATGTGACCTATGTGCTGGCGGAACCCACCTTTGTGGAGCGGCTGCGGATCGTTTTTGACAGCGATTTGGATCGGGATACCCTCACCGGCGGTATTCCGGAGATCCGGGATTGCCCCACGGTGTGCAACCGCCCCATGCATATGCCCGGCTACACCTTCCCGGCCACCATGACCCGGGGGTTCGTAGTGCTGGCGGATGGGGAGGAGATTTTCCGCACCCAGGAGAATTACCGGCGGCTGGTGCGGATCCCTGTGGAGCGTCAGGTACACAGCCTGACCCTGCGGCCCCTGACCACCTGGGGCAGCGAAACGGCCCACATTTTCTCTTTGGATTTCTAAGGAGGGGGAATTATGCTCTTTACGCTTCCCGGCGCCCGGGTGAATGCCTGCGGCCAGGGCGTTGCCGGCATCGAATTGCCGGAAAAAGCCCGGGGAAAACTGCCGGTGGTGATCGCCGTGCATGGCTCCGGAAGGGGTGCGCCGGATTACTGGCAGACGCCCTTCTACAGCCGCCAGCGGCAGATCGCCCTGGAACACGGGTGCCTGTTTGCGGTGGTGTCCAACGGCACGGATACCTGGGGCCTGGATGACGGGCTGTACAATCTGCAGCGGCTGCTGCAATATCTGTCCGAACAGTATGAGATCCGGGAGAAGGTGGTGCTTTGGGCCACCTCTGCCGGGGGCGTGCTGGCCCACCGGCTGGCCTTCCTGTGTCCGGAGCGCATCGCCGCGGTGATCGGCACCTTCCCGGTGTACGACCTGGCCCGGGAATTTTTGGTGCTGCCCAGCTGCGGCAAGGCCTGGGGCGCGGAGGAGGAAACGGCGTTCCTGGAGAAGATCGCCGGGAAAAATCCCCCGGAATTCGTCCAAGGGCTGAAGGGCATCCCCTTTTTCCTCTCCCATGGCGACAGCGACCAGGCAGTTCCCCTGGAGGATCACTCCCAGGCCCTGGCCCGGGATTTGGGGTGTGGGGTATCCCTGGAGGTGATCCCCGGGGGAGAGCACGGCACCCAGGATCTTCGTTACCTGGAAACCATGCCCCCAAAGGCCCTGGACTATTATTGGGAAATGCTGCAAGAATGCAAATAAAAAGCACCCCAACGGGGTATCTGCTTTTTTGGTGCGGGCAACAGGACTCGATTTGCATTTTTGCCCGTAGGGCAAAAATTAAGGTTTCGCTCGGTCAAGCCCTCGCGAGCGACAGTCCACCGGACTGTCGCATTTAGATGGGTTCTCGTCCTGTGCCGCACCAAAAAAAGAGAGGCCATGCGGCCTCTCTTTTTTGAATTATAACGCAATTTTTGATACGGGTTGCTTTGGGTTGCAAAAAGTTGCATTTTTGATTTTGGGTTGCATTTGAGGTGCAACCATTTTGATAGGTGCAACTTTGGGAAACTACCTTTTCTTTGCCCCTCGTTGCAGTTGCCACTTCATTCCAATTTCATTTAACAGTTGTTCTCTTTCTGCCGTTAATGTACCGTTCTTTTTAGCTGTTCGTTGAGTGCGTAGCCACATACCTAATTGCAATCCGTCAGCACTAATATATTTTGCAGGAATATCCAAATGTCCGAAATTTTCAAAAAATTCCTTTGCAAAATGATATTTTATCATCCATTGCGTATTGTTTAGGGGTTTTACACGGTGTCTACCAGTGCAATACGGGCATTTTTTACTGCGAGTTGCAATTTGTGCTTTCCAACTGTGACCATTTTTGCATTTCCACCATACATATCTTGAACTTCCAACTGTAAATTCATCTGGTGAAATGCCTTTGTTTTTTTCATAGTCCCATTCAAGAGCAAACTCTGGTTTCAATGTTTTTAAGTCATTGAAACCTTTCAAAACCTTGTGACCGGAACAATATGGACATCTATTTCCTTTTGCCACATTAATTATTGATTCTTGCCATTCGCCATTGCATTGGGGGCATTTCCACCATATTATCCGGTTGCTCATATATCGAAAGTTTTCAGGTCGTAATCCCGCATTTTTTTCATAGTTCCAAAAGCAAACCAATTCAGGATATCGTCCGGCAAAATTGTTTTTCCTATCGATCATCATGTACTTGGACATAATCTCAATACGATCAGCTTCTATATCAATATACGGTGTAATTGTTTTGCCTGTTTTTTGGTTCAGTAGTTCGATAAGCATTTCAATGCTATGTGGAAAATTCTTATATGAATGATCTACGACAAAATACACAGTTTGATCTTCGATACATTCCTTTTCGTAATTCTCCTTTATTCGGATAAGGTCAAGACCTATTTCGCTGAAAGCCTTGTTTTTGCGGTTTTCTCTTTCTATAAGAAAATCTTTGGAATGATATGCCACACCATCATATTCGATGCCGATTCGATAATCAGGCAAATATAGATCGAGCTCCCATCCAGCTATTTTTATACGACTTTCAACCGTATAGTATTTCCCAAGATAGAATAGAAGTGCCTGCTCTGGAAAGGAGCTTTTTAGTTCGGAAGAACACTTGGCGCAGCCTCGTCCTTGAGTGCGATTGCTTACGGAAGCTTGCCACTCATGACCGTTTTCGCACTTCCACCATACTTTTTTCATTGAATATGGGCTTATCATACTTGGAAGTAAATCGCCATTTTTAGTCGGATGCCATTCGCTGACCAACCAAGGGGCTTTGATTTCTAGATTATTCTCTTTTGTAGTAAATCTCCCTGAGCAATATGGACAACCATGCCCTTTTGTTCTTGTTGCAATAACAGCTTCCCATTCATGACCTTCTGAACATTTCCACCAAGCTTTTTTGTTACTACCTTGTGTCACTTGATATGGAGAAATGTCTGTGTTTTTATCCCAGTTCCATTCCGACATCAGTTGAGCATTATCGCTCATGTGTCTTTTTCCTTTCTTTTCTGCCACAATGCTCACCACTTTTCTTTGAAATTTGTTCTTGGTTTAATACATTATATCACTAAATGCTGACTTTTTCAATGACAATGACACTTATCTTAATCACGGTGACACTTTACTATTTACAATGACACTATTCTTTGAGATAAGTGTCGTTGTGATTTGTGTTGGTGCAAAAATGGGGTAGGTTTAACTCACTCAACTTCGACTTTTGCGTGTTCAATTTTGATACAATGATACGAATCATATTTGCAAAAGTGCCGAAATCCCTTATGCCAAGCGGTTTTTGACAAAAAGAAAAGGAACGCAAGTATCGTATCAATACTTACGTTCCAATATGGTGCGGATGACAGGACTCGATTTGCATTTTTGCCCGTAGGGCAAAAATTATGGAGGCATGCCCGTCCAGCCGGGCATGCGCAACAGTCCACCGGACTGTTGCATTTAGATGGGTTCGAGTCCTTATTTCATTTACCAATAAGAAAGAGGAGGCACAGCCTCCTCTTTCTTATTGGTGCGGGCAACAGGACTCGAACCTGCACGCTCTCGCAGTGGAACCTAAATCCACCGAGTCTACCAATTCCACCATGCCCGCATGGGGGTATTCTATCACGGCACATTTTTCTTGTCAATGGTTGCAATCCCAGCCCCGGGATGGTACAATCGTTGCAAACGGAAAAGGAGCGTGGAAAGATTGAAAGAACCTGTGATTTCCGGGGCATATCTGGCCCCCAATGCCACCGTGGTGGGAGATGTCGTCCTGGGAAAAGACGCCAGCATTTGGTACGGCGCCGTCCTGCGGGGCGATTGCGGCACCATCACCGTGGGCGATGAGACCAATATTCAGGAAAACTGTGTCCTGCATGAGAAAACCACCCTGGGCAAGCAATGCACCGTGGGCCATGGGGCGATCCTTCACGGCTGCGTATTGGGCGACCGGTGCCTTGTTGGCATGGGCGCCATCGTTCTGGACGGGGCGGTGCTGGGAGACGGCTGCCTGGTGGGCGCCGGGGCCCTGGTCACCGGCAAGACCAATGCGCCCGCCGGCTCTATGCTGCTGGGAAGCCCTGCCAAGGTGGTCCGGGAACTGACCCCGGAGCAGCTGCAGGCCAATATCGACAGCGCGGAACACTATGTGGCGTTGGCGAAGGAGCAGTTACAAAAAGTGTAAATCGTCCCATACGGGAGCGGAAATATCCGCTCCCGTTTTCTTTGTATGATTTTCGGAAAATGTTCAAAAATAATTCAAAAAGCACCCCTTGACTTTTTTAGCACTCTTTGGTATAGTGTGCTTAGCACTCAGAGAGCTTGAGTGCTAAAACAAGAAACGGAGGAACATCATGGAACTGACCGAACGGAAAAAGAAGGTCCTGCGGTGCATCGTGGATCTGTATATCCGCACAGCCGAGCCTGTAGGCTCCAAGGCCATTGCCGAGATGCCGGACATGAACTATTCCTCCGCCACCATTCGCAATGAAATGGCGGATCTGACCACCATGGGCTATCTGGAGCAGCCCCACAACAGCGCAGGACGGATCCCGTCCCCCGCCGGATACCGGCTGTATGTGGATGAACTGATGCAGGATTATCGCCTGAGCATGGACGAGGCCCACTCCATCAACGCCGCCATCGAGGAAAAGATGCAGCGGGTGGACAAAATGGTGGAAAAGGTGGCAAAGCTGGTCTCCCAGGCCACGGAGCTGCCCGCCATCAGCATGGCTTCCCGCCGGGGCGGCGCCACGGTGAAGCGATTCGAGCTGATCCCCGCCGGCGTGGGCAGCACCATCCTGGTGCTGATGCTCAGCACTGACGAGGTGGTCAACAAGCTGGTCAAGCTGCCCATCGACCTGGCAGAGAGTGACCTGAAGCTGCTGTCGGCCCTGCTCAACGCAACCATGACCGACATCGGCGAGGATGAATTTACCGGCGCCCTTATGGAGCGGGTGATGAATTCCGCCGGCAGCGCAGCCTGCCTGGTGCCGGTGGTGATGGACTTCACGACCGAGACTCTGCGGCGGCAGCAAAGCACCAATATGGCTGTGGCCGGCCAGGTGCGGCTGCTGAATCAGCCGGAATACCGGGATATTGACAAGGCCCAGAGAATGCTCACCAGCCTGGACGAGGAAGCCCTTTCCAATCTGCCGGCGGTGATGCAGAATCAGAACGGCACCAAGGTTATCGTCGGCCCTGAAAATGTGGCCGAGGAGCTGAGAGATTCCTCGGTGGTCATGACGAAATTTGATATCGGCGACGGCCTGCAGGGCATGATCGGCGTGGTGGGACCCACCCGGATGGATTATGCCAAGGTCACGGCAAGACTTTCCTACTTTGCCGAGAGCCTGAGCAAGATGTTCGCCAAGCCTGAGCAGCAGAGCCTGCCTCAGGGAAATGAGGAAGAATAAACCGGGAGGAATCCAACGTGGCAAAGAAGGAAAAGAAAGAGACCCCTGTAGAAGAGGTTGTGGAGGAAACTCCGGCGGAGGCAACGCCCGAAGTCAACCCCTTTGAGGAAAAATACAACGCCGAGCATGACGCTTACCTGCGCCTGGCGGCGGAATACGACAACTTCCGCAAGCGCACTGCCAAGGAAAAGGAGCAATCCTACACCAACGGCAAGAGTGACGCGGTGGAAAAGCTGCTGCCCGTGTACGACAATCTCCAGCGGGCCCTGAAGCAGGAGACTCCCGACGCCGCCTTCAAAAAGGGCGTGGAGATGACCATGACGGAGCTGGTCAAGATCCTGGGCGGCCTGGGCGTGGAGATCTTCGGCGTGGAGGGGGAGGAATTCGACCCCAACCTGCACAACGCGGTGATGCACATCGATGACGAAAACTACGGTGAAAATGTGATCTGCCAGGTGTTCCAGCAGGGCTTCAAGCTGGGCGATAAGGTGGTCCGGTTCGCCATGGTACAAGTTGCTAACTAATTACAAATTATAAATGATCCCCCAAAGGTATCTTAATTCGTAATTTGTAATTTGTAATTTTGAATTAAAAATCTAACGTTTCTATATAGGAGGAACAAAATTATGGGTAAGATTATCGGTATCGACTTGGGTACTACCAACTCTTGTGTTGCTGTTCTGGAAGGCGGCGAGGCTGTTGTCATCGCCAATGCTGAGGGCGGCAGAACCCCCCGCTCTGTGGTGGCATTCTCCAAGACCGGCGAGCGTATGGTCGGTCAGGTGGCAAAGCGTCAGGCTGTCACCAACGCAAATCGCACCATCGCTTCCATCAA
>JAZREG010000070.1:0-1985 GCA_045660725.1 Faecousia sp. | reverse complement strand
CGCAGGGTGTGGGCGGGGGTAGCCTCGGTGCTCTCGCCAACGCCCCACTGCTTGCACAGCCAACGGCCATAGAAGATATAGCCGATGACCAGGACAGCGACGCCAATGAGCAGAAGTGTGATACCAGTCATTGATTTTACTCTCCCTTCTTATTTGCCTCTGGAGCCGAGATTTTGCTCCAGAGTCTTCTTTGCTCCCTTACCGGCTGGATTGGAAAGGAAGCTGTTCGTAGAACATTCCATTGCTGCTATGTGATACTCCATCCAGCCGTGGAGTGCCAGCCGAAAATATTTTTGGAAGCGGGTCTTTTTGATCAGTTCCTTCGCTTCCGGGTCAATGGTGTCTGCCAGAACCACCAGCGTCACATAGGAAGACATATGATCCTTGTGGGGCTTCACCCGGGCGGTTCCCACCTTCATGGTCAGATCGATCTGCTGACGGAGGGTAGCGGCATCCAGATGATTGGTTACATAAAAGTACATATACTCGTGGTTTTCCACCGCACTGAGCACATGCTTTTTGCTGATGAGATAATTCTCATCCCGCAGGAAGAAGGTAGCCGTGGCAGGAAAGCTTCCGCCCTCCACTTCCACATCCCGCTCAATATCATATCTGTGGGAATATGCATTGAGCAGCTTGTCCAGCCGTTCCTGCATCGCAGTATTTTCCATGAAGTTCTCCTTATTACAGACGGACGCTCCCAAAAGCGTCACAAGGCCATTAGTATTAGGCATTATACTCCTTCCTTTTGCATTTGTTAAGAGGTTTTCAAAAATTTTGTGTATAATTTGTTAATTTTTATCCCCCCACTGTCAACTACCGCGTATATCATATATATTTTTGTATATTTTCTACTGTTTTTTTACATTTCCTTGTTAAAGACCAACCGCTTTTCGCCAAAACATCCGCTCCGGAAACGCCTCTGCCGGACGCAAGCGGAAGAGAAACATCTGCCAGCAGAGGAAAAGCCTTGACTTTGCCGGTGTGTAGGATTATAAATATAGGTAATCAATTTAACCCGATAATGCGTTGAATATAAAGGAGAGTTTTGCAATGCTGGATATCAAGATCACCAAAACTACCACCCCCAAGGCCAAGCCCGCAGACGAATCCAAGTTGGGCTTCGGCAAGATCTCTACCGACCATATGTTCCTGATGGACTACACCCTCGGCAAGGGCTGGCACGATCCCCGCATCGTCCCCTATGCTCCCTTCGCTCTGGACCCCGCCTGCGTGGTGTTCCATTATGCTCAGGAGCTGTTCGAGGGCCTGAAGGCTTACCGTACCGCTGACAACAAGATCCAACTCTTCCGTCCCGAGTGCAACGGTAAGCGTATGCAGGATTCCTCCGAGCGTATGTGCATCCCCACCATCCCCGTGGAAGATTTCGTGCAGGCTGTCGCCGCTCTGGTGGAAGTGGAAAAGGACTGGGTCCCCCATTCTGAGGGCTCCTCTCTGTACATCCGTCCCTTCGTCTTCGCCACCGATGTAGGCATGGGCGTCCACGCCAGCCATCACTATACCTTCTGCGTCATCTGCTTCCCCTCCGGCGCTTACTATGCAGAAGGCATCGATCCCGTCCGCATCTACGTGGAGGACGAGTATATCCGCGCCGCTCCCGGCCTCACCGGCTTCACCAAGTGCGGCGGCAACTATGCAGGCTCCCTGCTGGCCGGCGAGAAGGCCGCTCAGAAGGGCTTCGCTCAGGTCCTGTGGCTGGACGGCATCGAGAAGAAGTACGTTGAGGAAGTCGGCGCCATGAACATCATGTTCAAGATCGACGGCAAGGTCTACACCGCCGCCTGCGAGGGTACCGTTCTGCCCGGCGTCACCCGCCGCTCCATCATCGAGCTGCTGCGCGACTGGGGCTATGAGGTCATCGAGGGCAAGCTGGCCATCGAGACCATCATGGAGGCCGGCCACAACGGCAAGCTGGAGGAAGTCTTCGGCACGGGTACCGCCGCCGTGGTCTCCCCTGTCAAGGA
>JAZREG010000069.1:0-10692 GCA_045660725.1 Faecousia sp. | reverse complement strand
CCGCATGGCGGTATTGATGGCGTCGCACACCAGGTCGGTGTTCAGCGCCTCCAGAATGGTCTTACCGATCAGGATCTCGGAAGCCATAGCGGCGGAGTGGGTCATACCGGAGCAGCCCAGGGTCTCCACCAGGGCCTCCTCAATGATGCCTTCCTTGACATTCAGGGTCAGCTTGCAGCAACCCTGCTGGGGAGCGCACCAGCCGATACCGTGGGTGAAACCGCTGATGTCGGAGATCTGCTTGGCCTGAACCCACTTGCCCTCTTCGGGAATGGGAGCGGGACCGTGATAGGCGCCCTTGGCCACGGAGCACATATGCTGTACTTCTGCACTATAAATCATGGCAATTTTCCTTTCTTTTCAAAGACGTATGCCGTCTTTGTGATTTTCCGCAAATATTATACCTGTTGCCAGATAAAAAGTCAATCCACGCCGTGATAATTTCGGCACATAGTTTTCGCTTCCCGGGCCATACTAATGCCGAACCCAAACAAAAGGAGGTAGGAACCATGACCAATAATGCCAACAAGTGCATCGAATGCACCGTCAAGCAGTGCGCTTACCACTGCGACACCGAGAACTACTGCTCCCTGGACCGGATCCTGGTGGGTACTCACGAGCAGAACCCGGCTATGGACCAGTGCACCGACTGCAAGTCCTTCCGGAAGAAGTGATCTCCTTTGCGGCGGCAATTGCCGCCGCATTTTCTTTCTTGACGCGCAAGCAAAAAGCAAGTATCATAATAACACTTTCCTGTTTTTGCGCAAATTAACAAAAGCTTTGTTTTTTGTACATAGTTTCTTCACACTCCCGGTATAAAATACAAGCAGAAATCCTATATTAGGAGGTATCCCTATGGAACCTTACGAGATCGACTTCACCGGCGACCAGCCGGAGGAAACCCAGGCTGCCGCCCCCGCACCGGCAGCACCCCAAAAGCCCTCCCCTTTCGCGGACGCCCCCTACGAAATGCCCTTCGCACCGGCGCCTGTGGCTGAAGAAGCTTCCACACCTACTGCAGAGGAAGCGCCTGCGCCCACTCCCGCACCCCGGAAACGCACCGGGAAGAAGGTACTGATGGCGGTTCTGTGCGTTGTCCTGGCTGTTGCCCTGGTGGCGGCCGGCAGCGGCATCACCGCTATGGCGCTGAATGCTAAGTGGCAGGCCTCCCTGACGAGTCTGCAGCAGCAGTTCAACAAGCAGATCGCTCAGCTGCAGACCCAGATCAAGGACAATTCCTTCACCGGCAACGGCAACTCCGTTTCCGGCACGCCCAACGCCTCCGCCAGCGGCCTGACCCCCGGCCAGGTTTACGCCAAGTGTGTCCAGAGCGTGGTCGCCATCTCCAATCAGGGTGTCACCACCAACATCTACGGTCAGACCTCTGAGACCGCCTCCTCCGGTTCCGGCTTCATCCTCACCGCCGACGGCTATGTGGTCACCAACGCCCACGTTGTGGAAGGCGCCACCAAGCTCACCGTCATTCTCCATAACGGTGTGGAGTATGCAGCCACTTTGGTGGGCGCAGATTCCGCCAATGATATCGCCGTTCTGAAGGTCAACGCCACAAACCTGCCCGCCGTGACCCTGGGCAGCAGCGAGCATCTGATCGTGGGTGACCAGGTCGTGGCCATCGGCAACCCCCTGGGTGAGCTGACCAACTCCCTGACCGTCGGCTATGTCAGCGCCAAGGAGCGCAGCATCACCACCGAAGGCGCCGCCATCAACATGATCCAAACCGACGCCGCCATCAATCCCGGCAACTCCGGCGGCCCGCTGTTCAACATGAAGGGTGAAGTGGTGGGCATTACCACTGCCAAGTACTCCGGCACCACCGGCTCCGGCGCCTCTATCGAGGGCATCGGCTTCGCCATCCCCATGAATGATGTCCTGGGCAAGATCACCAACCTGATCCAATACGGCATCGTCAGCCCCGCCTACCTGGGCGTGGTTATCAGCGACATGAACCCCACCGTAGCCGAGACCTACGGCATGCCCCTGGGTGCCTATGTCCGGGAGGTATCCGACGGCTTCTGCGCGAAGAAGGCGGGCATCCAGCCGAAGGACATCATCACCGAGCTGGGCGGTTACACCGTCACCAGCCTGAACACCCTTTCTCAGGCCCTGCTGCACTTTGTCCCCGGTGACACCATCACTGTCAAGGTATGGCGCAGCGGTCTTGTGTTGGAAATGACCGTGGTCCTGGATCAGAATCCCGGCATCGCCAAGGCGCCCACCGAATAAAGCCACCGGAAGCCTGCCGAAATTCGGCAGGCTTCTTACATAAATCCGACGCTTGGAATTGAAAATTCGGCGCAAGTATGGTATCCTATTAGCCAGACAGCGAAAGGAGGCCGGACATGCATCTGCCGAAAGTTCTCATTGCCGATTCTTCGGAAGATCTGCGTTATCTGCTTGCGGATATTCTGCAGGGCTACGCGGATATTATGACGGCCGGCACCGGTCCGGAGGCTCTGCGCCTTTTGGGTACGTTCCAGCCCAGCGTGCTGGTCCTGGACATGATGCTGCCCGGATTGGACGGTGTTTCACTGCTTTACCGGGCCTGCGCCCGCCAGCAGCTGCCTGCGGTCCTGGCCCTGACCACCTACACCAGCGATTATCTGCTGCAATCCTTCGGCCGGGCCGGCGTGGACTATGCCATGCTCAAGCCCTTTGACACGGATGCCATGGTCGCCCGGGTGCTGGACCTGGCGGATCTGCACGAAGCGCCCCTTCACGGTCCCCTGGCGGACACCCTGATCCGCCTGGGTATTGACCCTAAGCTGCAGGGCTTCCCTTACCTGGCCGACGCCATCGCCCTGGCACAAAAAGGCCCCGATCAGGCCATCACCAAGGAGATCTATCCCGCTGTGGCCAGGCTTCACGGTGCCTCTGTCCATCAGGTAGAGCGGGATATCCGCACCATGATCCACAACGCCTGGCGCAACCGGCAGGAGGCCACCTGGCGTAGCTGTCTGCAGCTGCTGGAAAACGCCCCTGTCCCCCGGCCCACGAACGCCGCCTTTATCTTCCGCCTGGCGGAGCTTCTGCCGCCCTGCGAATCCCTGGCTTCCCCAGGTTTTCAGGGCAAAAAGTGAAAGTGCCGGGAATTTGAAAAAAGTTCTAGCTTTTTCGACAAAATTCGGGTATAATGATTGAGTTATCTTTCTCTCATGTTTTGGAGGTCATGAAATGAAATCTAATAATTGGTTTACCAGTCTGCCCTGGAAGCGGATCGGCTTAATCAGCCTGTGCAGCGTCCTGGCCCTTGTGCTGCTGGTAATGATCTTTGTCACTGCCTTTGCTGAGCGCATGATGAATCAGATCGTCCGTCCTACCGACGGTACCGGAGAGACCCTTCCTTCCAACATTCTGGCATCCCTCTTTCCCACCTACACCCTGCCCCCGGATTTTACCGGTCAGACCATCGACCCCGGCAGTGTTACCCTGCCCAATACTACAAATAACCTTATCCAGCACAAGGACCTCGTTAATATCATGCTGGTGGGCCAGGACCGCCGCCCCGGCGAAAACTATGTCACCCGCTCCGATGCCATGATCCTGTGTACCTTCAACAAGCAGGACAAAACCCTGACCATGACATCCTTTATGCGTGACCTGTATGTACAGATTCCCGGCCACGGCGGTAACAAGCTCAATGCCGCATACCCCCTGGGAAAAACTTCCCTGGGCGGCATGGATCTGCTGGCGCAGACATTGGAACTGAACTTCGGCGTCCATGTGGATGCTTTTGTGGAAGTGGACTTCAGCGGTTTTGAAGCTGCAGTGAACGCCCTGAACGGCGTGGACATTACCCTGACCGCCGAGGAAGCCGCCTATATTAACGAGCGTTATGACGGCAAGAAGACAGAAAGCAACTGGCCCCTGAAAGCCGGCAAAAACCACCTCAGCGGCAGCCAGGCCCTATTCTACTCCCGAATCCGTGACATCGGCATGGACTTTGAACGCACCGAACGCCAGCGCAAGGTGATGACCGCTCTGCTGACCAGTGTAAAAAACATTGGCGTAAATGACGCCCTGACGCTGATGAACACCCTGCTGCCCATGATCCGCACCGATATGAGCAACTCTGAGATCACTTCGCATCTGCTAAGCTTGTTGCCTGTGGTTGCCAGTGGTAACTTGCAAAACCAGCGAATCCCTGCCAACGGCACCTATCAGCTGACCTACGTCGGAGCCATGGATGTCGTCCTGCCTGACTACGAGGCCAACCGCCAGTATCTCTGGGACACCCTGATGCCCCGGTAAATGACAGACAACAAAAAGAAGCGCTTCCTTCGGGAGCGCTTCTTTTTTCGTTTCGAAAATTTGGAAATTGTTCTTTTAACGCAAGTTACAATTTGACACCTTTTTTATTGCTTTTCGCCAAATTTTTCACAAAAACCAGTTCCATATTCTTCAAAAGCATAATTGACAATATTTTACATAGGGGGTATAATGGTTCTTGAACACAGGAGGGCACGAAATGGAACTGACAAAAAGCGAAATGGAAATCATGGATGTTTTGTGGGATGACGGCGGTGCGCTTTCCAGAAGCGACTTCCTTAACCGCAACGATGCCAAGAGCTGGAAGGACAGCTCTGTGCACATTCTGCTCAACGGTCTTCTTGCCAAGGGAGCCATCCGGGAAGCCGGTATGGTCAAACGGAGTAAGACCTTTGGCCGCACCTTTGTGCCCACGATGACCCGGGAGGAGTACTATGCCTCTGTGGTCTTCTCTCACCGGCGGCAGCCGGATCTGGTGGGGCTGATGACCGCGCTCCTGTCCCGGCCGGAGGTGGATGCCCAGGTGCTGGGTTCCCTGCAGGCGCTGCTGGACGAGAAGCGTGCCGACAACAAGTAAAAGAAAGCTGTGCGTTGGAAAACAACGCACAGCTTCTTTTTTACTGTTTTCTCGCCAGGGTATAATCGTCACCCTGCCGATAATAGGGGCAGCGGCTTTGGGGCGTGGAGAAGAAGCGGTACACCTCATCCTCATCCAGGTCCATCATGCAGTAGTATTCGTCATACTCCTCGTCGTAATCGTAATACCAGCAGGTATCGCATTGGCTGCAATCCACGGTCATTCCCTCCCGGCTAAGTATGTCACAATATCATAAGGCTTCAATTTTTCATCCTTGCGCAGATACAGCGGGTGATGGGGATGGCCCTTTTTGGTAATGGCGCCGGCGCAGAACCACTGGGCGCCGTACTCCTGGCCCACAGCCACCATATCCCGGACGCACTGGGCAAGGTAGCCCCGCTTTTCAATGATGGCGCCCCAGGCCGCCCAAACCGCAGGAGTATCCGAAATGGACAAGACATACGGGAAAGGTACGACTATTATTGTATTGACCTGCAGGTTGCATTCCCGCTCCATGGCATCCGGGTCCGTAGCCCGCTGGGCGTAGACGTTGAACATAATAAAGCTGTCAAAACCGTTTCCCAGGGCGATCCGCTCCACGGACTTGAGGGTGTTATCCAAATTGTCCGGCTCCGCGGTGGAGGGGTTGATACCGATGCAGATCAGGGGGTTCTTTCCCCGGGTGCCCAGTATGTAACGGTACTCCGAATAGAAATTCGGGGCGTACAGCCATTTTTGAATATCATAATCCGGTGACGGCGTATTGGCTGCCTCCAGGGCTTCCTGAAAGGTCACCAGAGTCAGTTCCGCCGTATTTCCCTTGGGTACATGCATCACGCGCCCTCCCCTTGGGGAAACCACAGGCTGTTTTCCGGGTCATGGAAGCTGCAGTTCTCCGGTTCGATCCCCTTTTGTTCGCACCAGCGGGCGAAGGCATGATCCAAAAACGGATACACCCCCAGGGTGTTGGCAGGCAGATGAACCACTCTGCCGTCACACATCTGCAGCTCAATCACGATGCTGGCGTTGCTCCTGTACAGCTGCTGGCACTTGATGTCCCGATAATGGTAAACGGTACTCTTTTTACCAAAGGTCGTCAGCAGGAAGGTATCCTGATCATAGAACACACCGAAGGTCATGTAGTACACCACCAGGCCCACGCCGATCGCTGCGATCAGGCTGCCGCCGACGATCATCGGCACCGAGTCGCCCAGGCCGGAAAAGATCGCAGCGATGCCCAGGGCCACAAACACCAGGCCGAAGGCGCCGTATTTCCGGTTCAGCCGCACCGCCAGGCCGGACTTGTGCTGCGCCTGGCTGCGAAACAGCCGGGTAAAGCCCTTATCCACGAGCCAGCACAGGCCCAGGGTGGCGCCTGCCACCAATACAATGGGTATCCACTCCATGTTTTTTCTCCTCTTTATGCCCAAAGGACCCAATCCACCGGGATATCATGGGCCTGGGTCTCCAGCTTGGGCAGCATCTGAAATTCGTAGCACAGGGCCAGCTTGGGATGCTCCGGCTCATTTTCCAGGAACTTGTCATAGAAGCCGCCGCCGTATCCGATGCGGTGTCCCTCCGGATCAAAGGCCAGGCCGGGCATCAGCACCAACGCAATGGGATCATCTGCCACCGGCTCATCGTGGATCGGCTCCGGGATCCCGGAATACCCCTTTTCCACCTGGGTAAGATCATCCAGCCAAATAAACTTCATTTCGCTGCCGTAGCACTTGGGAACCGCTACCCGCTTCCCATCCCGCTGTGCCTGCTCCAGCATCGGCACCGTGCGGACCTCCTGATTATAGGGCAGGTAGCCGTAGATAGACTTCGCCTTTTTATAGGCTTCGCTGGCATAGAGCAGCTGGGCCAGGCGTTCACTGGCAGCGATGATCTGCTCCTGGGTCATGGCCCGTTTCTTTTGCTTGATCTGGTTGCGCAGAGCCGTCTTATCCATCCTGCTCCTCCTTTTTGGTTGTACGGAACATCCGAAACCAAAGGAAAATCGCCAGTTGCCCCGGAATACCCAGCAGCAGAATCCGCCAGGCATTGAAGTTAGCCAGCACCAGCAAGGTCACATACAGGCTCAGCAGCACGCCCCACAGGATGGCGCTGATCAGCGCCCGGTTCCACCGGAAGTCCTTCCAGGCAGAGCGCAGGCTCAGCAGCACAATGGCATCCGCCGGCACCGCGTAGAAAAAGGCCAGCCAACTCTTTTCCACATCCAGGGTGGAAAGGATCACATACAGCAACAGCGCCACGGACCACACCAGCAGGCTGGACAACCCTAAAATAACTTTCTTATCCGCCTTGCGCTTCAGGGTCTTCTCCACGACCTTTCCCATCGCTTGCTGCACCGCGCCGGTATGCTCCGGCAGGGCATTGGGGTCAGACAGAAGGTCATTGACTGTGATCCCCAAAAACTCCGCCAGGGAGGCCAGGGTCACCACATCAGGAACGGATTCTCCCCGCTCCCACTTGGATACTGCTTTGTCCGTATAATTCAATTTTTGGGCCAGCATCGCCTGGGTCAAGCCCGCCCGCTTGCGATAGGCGGCAATGTTGGCACCCACATATTCTTTCAGCTTTTCAACGTCCATTATGTTCCTCCAGGGTATATTCAATTTATTTTACCAAAGAAACCTACACTTTGCAAGAGAAAGTCTGTGAACACCTGGAAAACAGCCCGACAAAAAATGCGGAACCGGGGCATCCGGTTCCGCATTGTTTATTAATCTTCCGGGAACAGCTGCTGCGAACAGTACTTGACAATGGCACCTCGGGTAATGATCCCGATAAAGGCGTCCTTGTCATCCACCACAGGAACAAAATTCTGATTGGTCGCTCTATGTACCAGGTCATACATGGAGGTAGTGACCCGAACAGGAACATTGTCCTTTCTTCTGGAGATCTCCATGATCCTGTGGGCCTCCGCCTGACGCATATCCATATAGCACATGTTCTTGATGGCCCACAGCAGGTCGCCTTCTGTCAGTGTACCGCGGTACTCGCCCCGTTTATTCAGGATCGGCAGTGCCGCAAAGCCGGCGCTCTCCATCTTTTCCAGGGCTTGCCGCATGGTGTAGTCGTCGTACAGATAAGAACACATCGCTTTCGGTGTGAGGAAAAATAAGATATTGTTATTCATAGTGGCTCCTTTACTCGCGCTGCATGGATGTTGCTCCTTGCTGCCACTAGTATTATATCATATTCTCCCGAAAGAAGCATGCCTATTTTTAAAATTCTCTCTATTTCAGTGCCGAAAAATAGCGCCGCATTTTGTGCATATTGCACAACTCACTCTTCAAAAGTAAATTCCGTGCCGTCGAAAGTAGCAAAATAATCGGAGGGGCGCTCCGCTCTGCGGATCATTTTGAAGGATCCGTCAGGCTTCAGCAAAACTTCCGCCGAACGCAGCTTGCCATTGTAGTTGTAGCCCATGGAGAAGCCGTGGGCACCGGTATCATGCAGCACCAGGATATCGCCGATATCCACCTTGGGCAGGCTGCGCTCAATGGCAAACTTGTCGTTGTTCTCGCACAGACCGCCGGTGACATCATACACATGATCCAGGATGGCATCCTCCTTGCCCAGCACCGTAATGTGGTGATAGGCACCATACATCGCAGGCCGCATCAGATCGGCAGCGCAGGCGTCCAGGGCCACATATTCCCGGTAAGTATGCTTCTTGTGCAGCACCGTGGATACCAGATGGCCGTAGGGCGCCAGCATAAATCGGCCCAGCTCCGTAAAAATAGAAATGTCATTCATGCCCGCCGGAGTCAAGATCTGCTCGTACCGGGTGCGGACGCCCTCGCCAATGATTTGAATATTGCAGTTGGGCTGCTCCGGGCGGTAATCCACACCGATACCACCGGAAAGATTGATAAAGGAGATGTGGGCACCGGTGGCGTTGCGCAGCCGCACAGCCAGGCGGAACAGGTTCGCCGCCAGTTCCGGATAGTACTCATTGGTGGTGGTATTGGAGGCCAGGAAGGCATGGATGCCGAAATGCTTGGTACCCAGGCTCATGAGTCGGTTGATGGCGCCGGCCATCTGATCCTCGGTCATGCCGTACTTGGCATCCCGGGGCATATCCATAATGGTATTGCCCAGGCTGAAGGAGCCGCCGGGATTATACCGCAGGCACACCGTTTCCGGCACCTGGCCGTCGGTAAGCCGTTCCAGGAATTCCACATGGGTGGCATCGTCCAGGTTAATGTACGCTCCCAGTTCCAGGGCCTTGCGCATATCCTTTTCCGGGGTCACATTAGAGGAAAACATGATGTCATAACCGGTAACGCCCACCGCTTGGGCCAGCAGCAGTTCCGTGTAGGTGGCGCAGTCGCAGCCGCAGCCTTCCTCCTTCAGGATCTGCACAATGTAGGGGTTGGGGGTGGCCTTTACGGCAAAATACTCCCGGAAACCGGGATTCCAGGAAAATGCTTCCTTCAGCCGGCGGGCGTTCTCCCGGATGCCCTGCTCGTCATAGATGTGGAAGGGGGTAGGGATCTGGGCGGCGATCTGCCGGGCCTTCTCCAAAGTCAGAAAGGATGTTTTTTTCATAACGCATTACCTCTTAAAAAAATACCCTATGTCATAGCGACATAGGGTATGGTTGTTACATTACCCCAAGTCAGCACAACGCCCCCCCAGGGCGACAGTTCTGCACATCTTCTGTGCAGCCCCAGATCCCATCGGCTGGCACCGGTGTGACCTTCGGCGGCGCGCCCTTTCTGCTGCCGGCAATTGCCAAACCGACGCGTACTGATGCGAACCGCAACCTCAAAACTTGTATGGTATGGATTTTAGTGTAATTTTACCCTTTTGTCAACATTTTTCTTACTCTCCCTGCAGTAGAGTTTCTCTCCCTCCTCCCGGGAGAGTCTACTTTCCCACCTGTGTCCCACAAAAGAGGGTTCTACGCATATAATATAGTCACCTCAACGAAAGGCGGATCCTGTATGAAACGAACAAAACTAAAGAACCGGCCCTTACCGGACTATACAAAAGGCGAAGAGATCATGAACATGGTCACCCATACCGTCGGCGGCGGCATTGGGATCCTGGGACTTATTTTCTGCGTTCTCAAAGCGGCGGTGAAAGGCAGCGCCATTGGCGTGGTATCCGGAGCAATTTACGGATTTTCCATGATCGGGCTGTACACAATGTCCAGTGTCTACCACGGTCTTCGTCCCGGGATGGGCAAGCGGGTACTGCAGGTATTGGATCACTGTACCATCTATTTTCTCATTGCCGGTACCTATACCCCCATCGCCCTGTGCGCCATCCGCCCGGTATATCCCACGCTGGGCTGGTCTCTTGTGGCGCTGGAGTGGGGCCTGGGGGCTCTGGCAGTGACCCTGACAGCCATTGACCTTAAAAAGTACAATGTATTCTCCATGATCTGCTACATCGGCATGGGCTGGGCGGTGCTTCCTTTCCTGGGGCAAGCCCGCCAGGTACTGACGGATCCGGGATTCTGGTGGCTGCTGTCCGGCGGCATCAGCTATACCGTTGGCGCGGTACTCTATGGCATCGGCTCCAAAAAGCGATGGTTCCATAGCGTATTTCACATCTTCGTGGTGCTGGGCACGACCCTGCAGCTTATTTGTGTGCTGGGATATGCGCTGTAAATATATACGCCAATGAAATAGAACGGGTGACGAGGCTCGTCTGCTTCGGCGTCCGGGAATGGACGCCGAGTATGGTGTTGCCGCCGTCCAGCCGGCGGCAAGCAACCGTCCACAGGACGGTTGCATTATATTTTTCGAGCCATCGCCCCCCTTTTCCAAAAAAGAAAAGACCAGCCTTTGGCTGGTCTTTCTTTT
>JAZREG010000068.1:0-13178 GCA_045660725.1 Faecousia sp. | reverse complement strand
ATCTTCTCCGGCTGTGAGCACACCGGCAAGACTCCTTTCCACACTGTCCTGATTCACGGCCTTGTTCGTGATAATCTGGGCCGTAAGATGTCCAAGAGCCTTGGAAACGGCATTGATCCCCTGGAGATGATCGAGAAATATGGCTGTGATGCTCTGCGTCTGAACATGGTCACCGGCAACAGCCCCGGAAACGACATGCGTTTCTATGTGGAGCGGTGCGAAGCCATGCGTAACTTTGCCAATAAGCTGTGGAATGCCTCCCGCTATGTTATGATGAACCTGGCCGACGGCGCCAAGAACGAGCTGCCCGCGCTTAACAAGCTGGAGATCGCCGACAAGTGGGTACTGAGCAAGCTGAACACCCTCATCGCGGAAGTCACCGAGAACATGGAGCGCTATGAGCTGGGTGTTGCCATCCAGAAGATCTACGACTTCATTTGGGACATCTACTGCGACTGGTATATCGAGCTGACCAAGGCCCGTCTGTTCGCGGACGATGCAGATCGGAAGCAGACTGCCATTGGCGTGCTGGTGTATGTGCTGGATCAGGTGCTGCGTTTGCTGCATCCTTATATGCCCTTCATCACCGAGGAAATCTGGCAGTCCATCCCCCACGAGGGCGACGCCCTGATCGTGGCCCAGTGGCCCACCGTTCGGGAAGACCTGTCCTTCAAGGCCGAGTGTGCCGTGATGGAGTCCGTGATGGATGCCATCCGTGCCATCCGTAACCGCCGCACTGAGATGAACGTGCCGCCTTCCAAGAAGGCTGCCCTGTATGTTCTGGCCGCTAAGCCTCAGATCTTCACGGAAGGCGAGGGTTTCCTGCAGCGCCTTGCTTACGCTGACAGCGTCAGCATCCTGGATGCCGAGCCTGCCAACCTGGACGGCATGATCACCATCACTACCGCCGACGCGAAGCTCTATATCCCCATGGGCCAGCTGGTGGATGTGGAGAAGGAGATCGCCCGGATCACCAAGGAGCTGGAATGCCAGCAAAAGTTCCTGGCATCCCTGGAAGCCAAGCTCAGCAACGAGAAGTTCGTCGCTCGCGCTCCTGAGGCTGTGGTTGCCGCGGAGCGGGAAAAGGCACAGAAGGCCAAGGATCTGATCGCACAGCTTTCCGACAGCCTGGAAGCCATGAAGAAGCTGTAATACAAGAATTTAGCGGTGCAAACCAATGGTTTGCACCGCTTTTTCTATAGGAAAAGAGCCTGCGAATTGCTTCGCAGGCTCTTTTTGTTAACCTTCTTTTGTGTGAGATTCGATCAAAAACCCATAGTCAGTAAGCTTCAGCTTCAATGTGCCGTAATAAGCAGGAACGTTGTTGCCATAATGGAGGTAATAACGAACGGAATAATGGTTATCATCGATCTTGGTTGAAGTATCCAGCACCGTTTCGCCCCAACCGCCTGTACCATATGTTATCCAGGTGAGTTGGTTCTTTTCTTCATCGATGTACATGCCCTCCTGGTTTTGTGCGTAGGTGACAAAATCATAGGTTTGGCCAAAATAGCGCTGCGTAACTTCGTCAAATGTAGCCAATGAATACACCATTATCACCTCGCGGGTATAGTCATTAGCCTGGCAGGAGATATAATCTGCGCTGATCCGGAGCCAATTGAACAGAATGCCGGGAGACAGCTCTGCAGGGGAGCCGAACTCAGGCAAAAGTACCGCCAGTGTTGCGTATCGATTTAATTCCTCCTCGAGGGTATTAGTGTCCAAATCCCGGGTTTCCGATTCATTACAAAGGAAACAGACATGCTTTTCTCTGCCGGTGGTGGTGTAAGTGGGTTCTATCTCCACAAACCATTCACTCCAAATGTGATCACCAAAACCTGTCTGTTCCACATAGGAATGGCCACATGCACAAACACGAATGACCTGTCCCTGCTGAACACAGGAAGACCCTATCCCTTCCACATCGGAATACTGGTGGCCCAATGCATTGGTATGTTCTGTGTAGGTATCTCCGCAGGAGCAGGCATATTGAACATAGCCCTGTTCCTCACAACTGGCTGCCTTGCTATCGATGATCTTGTATGCATGGTCGTGGTTACTTGCTGTTGTATTTGTATTCGGTACCTGGTTTGCCGGCTTATCGCAAGCCGCAAGGCAAATAAGCATTGCAGCAACCATCGCAAAAAAGATCAGTTTTTTCATAGAAATACCTCCTAATTTTACCTTCTGTGGAACATTATACCATTATGCAAAATCGTTGGCAAGATGAAATTCCCACTTAATACCCGTGCTAGCTGAAATGCGACAGACATTATCACAAACAGAAAGAGCCTGCGAGGATCCTCGCAGGCTCTCTTTATTAACCTTCGCTGTGGTGAGATTCGAAGACAAAACCGAAGCCGGTAAAATTCACATTCAGCGTTCCGTAGCTCAAAGGAGTATTCTCTTCATAATAGTTATAATAGCGAATGGAATAATGGTTGCCGTCCTGCTTAACAGAATCAAAGCCGGTCAGCATCCAACCACCGGCACCGTAGGTAACCCAAATTATCTGGTTCTTTTCGGTGTCCACTGTCATATTCTCATTCTTCTGCGCAAAGGAAACAAAGTCATAAGTGCGACCAAAGTAGAGCTGTGTGACCGCATCAAAGGCTTCCAGGGAGTAAACATTGGTCACTTGATAGGTACTCTCGTTAAACTCGGAAGATACTGTGCCTGCCTGGACCCGGACCCAATCAAACAGATCGTGATCAGCAGTCAGCGCCTCAGTAGTCTCAAAATAAGGCAGCATGGAAGCCAGGGTCGCAAGCCGCTTCAGTTCCTGCTCGATGGTATTGGTGGGCACTTCCCGGGTCTCAAATTCGTTACATACGGTGCAGATGTGCTTTTCCTGACCCTTGGTGGTAAAGGTCGGAGTCACATCCACAAACCAATTGCCCCAATTGTGCTCTGCGGTTTCGATGGGTTCGGTATAGGTATGTCCGCAGTGGCAAGCATAGGTCATCTCGCCCTGTTCATTACACTGAGGCTCTTTTGAAACATAGGAGGTGTAATCGTGCCCCAGCGCATCCTGATACTGAATATTTTCCGCGCCACAGGTGCAGACATAGCGGGTGTAGCCCTGTTCTTCGCAGGTGGATTCCCGGGCGTCCCGAATCTCAAAGGTGTGTTCGTGGATCGGTGCCGTTGTGGTGGTGGACGGCTGCTGAGCAGCGCAGGCAGCGAAGGAAAGCAAGAAAATCAAAACAAGAACAAAAAAAGCCAGTTTTTTCATAAAATTACTCCTTTGTAACAAGCTAAGTGCATTCAGTTTATCATAGCTGACACAATTTCACAAGGAGTATTTTTCGCAATTCCCAATTGCGACAGACATTGTAGATGGCGAGAAATATACTGAACATGTGACTAATACCCAAGGAGGAAACAAAATGCAATTTACCAGCTTTTTGGAAAACGGAAAATTGACCGTGGCCCTTACCGGAGAGATCGACCACCATTGTGCCAAGCATTACATCCAGGCCATCACCGCCAAGATCGAGGCCTACACACCGGATGAATGCATCCTGGACTTTGAGGAGGTAAACTTTGTGGATTCCTCCGGGATCGCCGTGGTGATCAACGCCCTGCGGGCCATGGCACAGATTGAGGGCGAGCTTCAGCTCACCGGCATCCACGCACAGCCCATGCGGGTATTCCGCGCGTCAGGGATCGACAAATTGGTACAGATCAGGGAGGTCGCCGTATGAAATTCGAAAACTATATGATCCTGGAATTCCCCAGCAAGTCCTGCAACGAGGCCTTTGCCCGAAGCGCCGTGGCCTGCTTCGCCGCCCAAATGGATCCTACCCTGGAGGAGCTTGGGGACATCCGCACAGCCGTATCCGAAGCAGTGACCAACTGCATCGTCCACGCTTATCCCGATGGCCTGGGGCTGATCACCCTGCGCTGCCGTATTCTCAAAGACAATGTGCTGGATATTGTGGTGAAGGACAAAGGCGTCGGGATTGCAGATACCGAGCAGGCCCGGCAGCCTATGTTCACCACCGGCGGCAGGGATCGCAGCGGCATGGGCATCCCCATTATGGAAAGCTTCATGACCAGTTTCCAGCTTAGTTCCGTTCCCGGCAAGGGAACCACCGTCCATATGCGCAGAAAACTGCAGCGCCGCCAATGAGCACCACAGAAGAATACATCCGCCTGGCCCAGAAAGGGGACAAGGATGCACAAACTGCCTTGGTTACAGAAAATTCCGGTCTCATTTGGTCGGTGGCAAAGCGCTTCTTAGGGCGGGGAACAGAGGCCGATGACCTGTATCAGCTGGGCTGCCTGGGTTTTTTGAAAGCTGTGGAAGGCTTCGACCTGGAATACGGCACCCAATTTTCCACCTACGCCGTTCCCAAAATCGCCGGGGAGATCCGTCGATTTTTGCGGGACGACGGCGCTGTGAAGGTATCGAGGACCCTGAAAGAGCAATCCGCCGCCATTAAATCCGCCCGCAACCGCCTGGCCTCCGCCCTGGGGCGGGAGCCTACGGTCCAGGAGATCGCCCGACAAACCGGAATCACCCCGGAGCAGATCGCCCTGGCGGAGACCGCCACCGCCGCCACAGAGTCTATTCAAAGAGAGACAGGGGAGGATGGATTCTGCCTGGAGGATATTCTCACCGACACCCAAAGTGAGGAGACCATGGTGGAAAAGATCGCCCTGCGCCAAGCCATCGGAAAACTTCCGGAACGGGAGCGGATGGTCATCGAACTGCGGTATTTCCACAGCCTGACCCAGGATCGTGTATCCAAAGTTCTTGGGGTCAGCCAGGTGCAAGTGAGCAGAATCGAAAAGAAAGCCCTTGCCGCCTTAAGAGTGCTGCTGCAGTAAAATAATGCTTTACCTTTTGTCGCAAATAAGGTAAAATGGTGTCATCTTATCGAGGCAGGACCTGACTATGACACCATCCTTTGAAACCCGATTCTTAAAGGCCCGTCGGGCCTATATCGCATCCCAATTTCACAACCTCAACCCCATGCAGCAGGAGGCAGTTCTCACCACCGAAGGCCCGCTGCTGCTTTTGGCTGGCGCGGGAAGCGGCAAGACCACGGTGCTGATCCACCGGATCGCTAATCTGATCCGTTTTGGCTCCGGCAGCGACAGCAACCTCATTCCGGATACCGTCACAGAAGAAGATGTGCTGTTTCTGGAGACGCTTGCGGAACCGATCAGCGACTTTGACCGCCACCGGGCCCAGTGGCTCTGCGGTGTAGAGCCGGCAGCGCCCTGGAGCATCATAGCCATTACTTTCACAAACAAGGCCGCCAACGAGCTGAAAGACCGATTGGAGACGATGCTGGGTGAGGAAGCCCGGGATGTGTGGGCGATGACCTTCCACTCTGCCTGCTGCAGAATTCTGCGCCGGGATATCGAGCGGCTGGGCTATACCCGCAGCTTCACGATCTATGATTCTTCCGATTCCGAGCGGGTCATGAAGGATATCATAAAGGACATGGGCCTGGACGACAAAACTTTCCCCGCCCGGTATGTTCTGAGCATCATCAGCAAGGAAAAGGACAAGATGGTCACGCCCCAGGAACTGCTTGACTACGCGGAAAGCAGGGGAGAGCTGAAGCTGCTGCCCATCGCCCGGGCCTACCAAAAGTATCAAACCCGGCTGAAGGAAAACAACGCCCTGGATTTTGACGACATTATTCTGCTGACCGTAAAGCTTCTGCAGCAGTACGAGGATGTGCGCACCTACTATCAACGCAAGTTCCGGTATGTGCTGGTGGACGAGTACCAGGATACAAACCACCTGCAATATCTGCTGACGAGCTTACTGGCCGGCGGGTGGGAGAATATCTGCGTGGTGGGTGACGATGACCAGAGCATCTATCGCTTCCGCGGTGCCACCATTGAAAATATTCTCAGCTTTGAAAAGCAGTATAAAGGCTCCCGTACCATTCGCCTGGAGCAGAATTACCGCTCCACCCAATCCATCCTCAACGCCGCCAACTCTGTGATCTCTCACAATCTTGGAAGAAAAGGCAAGCGTCTGTGGACCGCCAACGGTATGGGTCAGCCTGTGACCGTATACGAAGCGGACAGCGAGGCAGGGGAGGCCAACTACATCGCCGGTCAGATCATGAGCGAGAGCCGGGGCAAGGGCTTCCGGAATTTCGCCATTTTGTACCGCACCAACGCCCAATCCAACGCTTTGGAATACGCCATGAAGCGCAACGGCATCCCTTACCGGATCATTGGCGGCACCCGATTCTTTGACCGGGCGGAAGTCAAGGATATGCTGGCATACCTGTGCGTCATCAATAACCGGGCGGACGATCTGCGGCTGAAGCGGATCATCAATAACCCGCCCCGTGGTCTGGGCGCCAAGTCCATTGAGCAGGCAGAGCGCCTTTCTCAGGCAGCGGGGATCCCCCTTTACGATGTGATCAGCGATCCCTATTCCTACGCCCCCCTGGAAAAGCCCGCGGGGAAATTCCTGCAGTTTTCTGCCCTTATCGAGGAGATGGCCCAGCTGCTGGAGGACGGCATGACCCTGCCGGACTTTTACGAAGAGCTGATCCGCCGCACCGGGTATAAGGACATGCTCCTGAAGAAGGACACCGAGGAAAACCGGGGCCGGCTGGAGAACATCGAAGAATTAAAATCCAGTATCCTTTCCTACATGGAGGATACGGAAGAGGCCAGCCTTTCCGGCTTCCTGGAAGAGATCGCCCTATATACCGATATTGAGCAGTACAACGAAAGCGACGATGCTGTGGTGATGATGACCATGCACGCCTCCAAGGGCCTGGAATTCCCCAATGTGTTCCTGGTAGGTTTTGAAGACGGTCTGTTCCCCGGTATGCGCTCCATCGGTGACCACGAGGAGATGGAGGAAGAGCGCCGGCTGTGCTATGTGGCCATCACAAGAGCCAAGGAGCGTCTGACCATCACCCACGCCCGTCAGCGTATGCTCTACGGTCAAACAAAAGCCTCTATTGCGTCCCGTTTCCTCCGGGAGATCCCCGAGGATGTTACTTTGAAAAAGGGTGGCTACACCACCCCCAGATACAACGATACGACCTATCATTCGCCCCTGCGGTACGCTTCGGCCCAAACGGTGCTGGACAGCAGACCTGCCCGGAGCGAATTGGCGGAGTTCACTTCCTCCAAGCCCAAGGCCTCCTTCCTGGAGCTGAACAAGGGCGATATGGTCCAGCACGCCGCCTTTGGCCGTGGTATGGTGCTGTCCGTGATGAAAATGGGCGGCGATGCCCTGTGGGAGATCGCCTTTGACCAGCTGGGAACCAAAAAACTCATGGCAAAGACCGCCTCCAGCCATATGCGAAAGCTGTAATATTTTCCGCCCCCGGGGCATATTCTTTCCCGGGGTGATGGTATGCTTCGTTTTCTTCGCAAAATTTGTCTGACGGTATCGGTGCTGATTTTGATCGGCATCCTTCTGCTCACCGCTTTTCGCGTCCAGTATCGGGATACCATCCGTGCGCTGGCCCAAACTCAGGTGACCAACAGCACCTCCGATCTGATTAACGATGCCATTGACCGGCAGATCGAGAACGGAACGGTGCTGTACGACCGGATCGTGTACTTCGAGAAGGACCTGGATGGTCGGATCACAGCCCTGAAGACCAACATGAGCGAGGTAAACCGGCTGAAGACCGACATTCTGAATATCATCAACGACGAAATATTGGAGCTGGACACCAGCGACATCGGCATTCCCGTGGGTAGCCTGTTTCTGCCGGAATTTCTGTCCGGAAGGGGCTTTCCCATCCCGGTGCAGGTGCTGTCCATCCGCAATTCTGACGCAAGCTTTGAAAGCAACTTCTCCCAGGCGGGCATCAATCAGACCCTGCACCAGCTGACCATGCAGATATACGTGGATGTGACCATTTTGGTGCTGGGCAGGTCGGAAAGCTTTTCCGTTTCCAGCCATGTGGTGGTGGCTGAAACCATCATCGTAGGCCAGGTGCCCGATACCTTTTTCCAAACCGGAGGTTAACAATGGAAGCAAAAGAGAGAATCTCAGAACTGACCGCCCTGCTTACAGAGGCCAATTACCGGTACTATGTGCTGGATGACCCCCAAATGCCGGACTTTGAATACGACCGTCTCCTGCGGGAGCTGGAGGAGCTGGAGGCTTCCCATCCGCAGCTGGCCCAACCGGAATCTCCCACCAAGCGGGTGGGCGGCGAGGCCCTGAGCAAATTTGAGAAGGTCACCCATCCGGTACCGCTGATGAGCCTGCAGGATGTGTTTTCTCCGGAGGAGCTGACGGATTTCCTGACGAAGATCCACGCTTCCCACCCGGGGGCGGAATTCTCCGTGGAGCCGAAGATCGATGGCCTTTCCGTGGCCTTGGAATATGAAAACGGTCACTTCGTCCGGGGCGCCACCCGAGGCGACGGCAATGTGGGTGAGGATGTGACAGAAAACCTGAAGACCATCCGCTCCATTCCCATGGTGCTGGAGAACGCCCCCAGCCGGCTGATCGTCCGGGGTGAGGTGTATCTTTCCAAGAAACGCTTCGAGGCCCTGAACGAAGCCCAGGAAGCTGAAGGCAAGCCCTTGTTTGCCAACCCCCGGAATGCCGCTGCCGGTTCTCTTCGGCAGCTGGATCCCAAGATCGCTGCCAGCCGAGGTCTGGATATTTTGATCTTCAACATTCAGCTGGCTGAGGGTGTGACCTTTGTATCCCACGCCGAATCTCTTGACTACCTGAAGGCTCTGCGCTTCAAGGTGATCCCGCATTCTCTCCTGGGCAGCACCCAAGCCATTGTGGACCGGGTCATGGCCATCAACGAGGAGCGGGAAACCTTCGCTTATGACATTGACGGCGCTGTGATCAAAGCCAACGACCTTGCGCTGCGCCAGGAGCTGGGTGCCACCGCAAAGTTCCCCAAGTGGGCCGCCGCCTATAAATATCCTCCCGAGATCAAGCCCACAGTTGTGGAAGACATTGTGGTGCAGGTAGGCCGCACCGGTGTTCTGACCCCCAAGGCGGTGGTCAAGCCTGTTCGCCTGGCAGGTACCACCGTGACCAATGCCACATTGCATAATCAGGACTTTATTACCCAGCGGGATATCCGGGTAGGGGATACGGTGCTGATCCGTAAGGCCGGTGAGATCATCCCGGAGATCCTGGAAGTGGATCTTACCAAGCGGCCGGCCGGCACTGCGGCCTATGTTTTGCCGGAGCATTGTCCCATCTGCGGCGCAAAGACCCAGCGGGATCCGGATGGTGCGTTCCTGCGCTGCACCGGTGCTGAGTGTCCTGCCCAGCTCAAGTGCAACATCGCCCATTTTGCCAGCCGTGACGCCATGGACATTGAGGGTCTGGGCGACGCGATCGTGGAAGCCCTCATCGAGAAGGGCCTGCTAAAATCTCCCGCGGATATCTACTACCTGACCCTGGAGGATGTGAAATCCCTGTGGCAAAAGGGTGAGACCGCCGCAAAAAAGCTCCTTGCCGCCATTGAAACCAGCAAGGAGCAGGATCTCAGCCGCCTGATCTACGCCCTGGGCATTCGCCAGGTGGGCGCCAAAACCGGCAAGGTCTTAGCCAGCCATTTCGGTACCATGGATGCACTGATGGCGGCCACCGAAGAGGTACTGACGGAAGTACCGGATGTGGGCGCTGTCACCGCTGCCAGTATTGCCGGCTGGTTCGCTCAGCCCCAGTCGCAGCATATGGTGCAGCGGCTGCGGGACGCGGGGCTGAATTTTGAGAGCAAGCGCGCCGTCACCGATGCCCGCTTCGCGGGAATGACTTTCGTTCTTACCGGCGCTCTGACCAAATTCACCCGGGACGAGGCCACGGAAAAGATCGAGCTGTTCGGCGGCAAGGCCTCCGGCTCAGTTTCCAAGAAGACGACCTATGTGATCGTGGGTGAGAACGCCGGTTCCAAGGAAAAGAAGGCTCGGGAACTGGGCATTCCTATTCTTTCCGAGGATCAGTTCCTGGAAATGCTCCAATAAATCGAAACACCGGAAAGCAAAACGCTTTCCGGTGTTTTTCTTATAACTTAAAGTCCTCTTCGCTGTACTGGCTGAAATCAGGCATTTTCGGTCTGGGCGGGATCCGCTTGCAGGGATCGTAGCGGAACTTGCCGCACTTGCCTTCAATAGAGACGATGCCTTTCTTCATGCACAGCACCTGCTCTTCACTCAGTTTTGTGCCATGGACGCAATAGGCACAGGATTTGGGCATCTTTTTCCGAAACAGCATACATCTACCTCCCTTTCTTTTTTGTGATTATACATCACTTTCCCTGGAAATGCTACTGAAATTTCGTCTTTTTTCGAATGAATATCGTCACAACGGCCATGACCCCGCTAAAAACCAGCAGCAAAAGAGGGCAGTGGGGCGCCCGATCCGCCGAAGGAAGAAGAAAACACTGTGCCACCAGGCACAGAAAGCCGCTCATGAGGGTTTGCAAGAGTTTTCCGGGAAGGTACAGCCCCAGACCCAAATTCCCCGTAACAGACACGGTCTGCAGCAGCACGCAGAGGCCGCCAAAGGCCAAAAACACGCCACACAGAAGCAGCCGCAGCCCTGTATTTTCCAGATTCGCCAGCCAAAGGCAGCCATTTGTAAGCTCCAAAATCCCCGTAAATGCCAGTCGAAGAAGACCCGATTTTGTAGCAAACACCCATTTGTCCAGGAACGCAAGCAGTATCCGAAACACAATGATCCAACCACAAACGGATGCGATTGCACCCAGGGCATTTTTCAGCGCCTGCACCATGCTGACTCCTTTTTCCGTTAGGCGCACCGGGTCATTTTCATCAACTTCCGGAAGCACCCGCGCGGCAAACAGGGAGGACGCAATGTGGATCAGCCACAGCAGCCACCCAACCAGCGGGGAGGGAAACAAGCTCCCACAGATCCCAAACAAGAAGGAGGGACCTGCATTGCTGCAGAATCCCAGCATCCGCTTTGCCTGAAGGTTGCTCAGCTGTTTCTCCTGCCACAGCTGATGCACGCTCCGGGCGCCGGAGGGGTAACCACCCAGCAGACCAATGAGAAAAACCCCCTCCGCGCCCGCGGGTATGCGGCAGAACCGCCCCAAAGCACCCAAAACAGCAAACCTTGCCCCAGTCAGCGATGCGGTAAGAATCCCGGACAGCACGAAAAAAGGAAACAGGGCCGGAATCACCGTGTACAAACACATTTGAACGCCCTCCCTGGCGCCTGCCAGGGCTGTGCTTCCATCCAGGATCAGCAAAAGCATCCCCATTGCCGAAAAAAGGGTCGTCCATCCCCGTTTTCCCATGCCCATCACCTCGAAAGAATCTATGCGGCAAAAGGCAAATTCAGCACCCCCGGCACATATGCTTTTCCAAAAGGAGGCGTATCCATGGAGCGAAAACGAAACCTTGCCCAGCGGCTTGCCACCGTCGCCGATCTGCCTGACGAGCCGATCCCGGGACTTTCCCTGGTGGAGATCGCAGGCGATCGCCGGGTTTTGGTGGAAAATCACAAGGGCGTGATGGCCTACAGCCCGGAAACCATTCGGATCCGGGCAAAATTCGGTGAAATCTGTATTGCAGGAACGAATCTGACCCTTTCCCGGATGACAAAAGGGCAGTTGGTCATTTGCGGGTGCATCGACAGTGTCAGCCTGCTGCGGGGGTGCTGAATATGGATCTGTGGAGATCCCTTTCCGGAATGGTGCGGGTGGAGGTGGTCAGCGCCGACCTGCCGGGTTTGCTGTCGGCGCTGCCAAACATGGGTATCGAGATCGAGGATGCGGTTTCTCAGGACCTGCTCACCGCCACCTTAAGCATCCGCAGAAAAGACCTTACAAAGGTTCGCCGACTGTGCGAAAAAAGGGGAGAGGGGCTGCGTGTTCTGCACCGCAGGGGCCTGTACTGGGCGGTGAAGGGAATTTTGTCCCGGCCGGTACTGGTGCTGGGATTTCTCGTTTTAACGGCGCTGCACCTGTTCCTGCCCACCAGGGTGCTGTTTGTCCAGGTAGAAGGAAACCATACCGTCCCTGCACAAAAGATCCTGGAACAGGCAGGGCAGTGCGGTATCTACTTTGGCGCTTCCCGTTCCGCCGTTCGCAGTGAAAAAGTAAAAAACGCGCTGCTGGAGGCTATGCCGGAGCTGCAATGGGCGGGGGTCACCACCACGGGATGTGTAGCGGTGGTGCAGGTGCGGGAGCGGCGGAACCCCACCGTCACAGAAAAGGACATCGGTGCCAGCAGCATCGTAGCCACCCAGGACGGGGTCATCTGCCAGTTGACCGTCACCGCGGGAACGCCCCTGTGTAAGATTGGGGACGCGGTGGTAAAGGGACAAACCCTCATTTCCGGGTACACGGACCTGGGGCTTGTGATCCGCTGTCAGCAGGCAGAAGGGGAGATCTATGCCTATACCGGCAGGAAAATTCAGACCCTAATCCCCCTGGAGCAGACCGCAAGAGGGGTGCTGACCGGTTCCGAAACGAAATTTTCGCTGCTTCTCGGGAAAAATCGCATAAATTTTTACAAAGGTAGTGGAATTTCACCCACCGGTTGTGTTAAAATGTATGCGCAGAATTATATAACTCTGCCGGGAGGCTATGTACTTCCTGTGGCCATCCTCCGGGAAACCTATTACAACTATCAAACCATGCCCCAAAGCCAGACAGCTCAGTTGCTGGCGGATAGTGCCCGGGATTTTACACAACAATATCTGCGCAGCCAAATGATTGCCGGCCAAGTGCTCAACAGCACTGACGAAATCAGGGAAGAACCTGGCCTGCTGCTGTATACCGGCAGCTACAAGTGCCTGGAAATGATCGGCGCGCAGCGAAAAGAGGAGATTATAGGACCTTATGGGAAATAACATCGATAAGATCGTCAACGCGGAGCGAGTGGAGGACCTGATCACGGTGTTCGGCTCTTTTGACGAGAACATCAAGCGAATCGAAGAAGCGCTGAAGGTAACCATTGTGAATCGGGGAACCGAATTAAAGGTCACCGGCGACGCCGAAGCGGTAGACAAGGCCGCCCGGACCCTGGAGGGTCTTCTGTCCCTGGCCGCCAAGGGAGAGACCATCGACGAGCAGCGGGTGCGCTACCTCATCACCCTGGTGCAGGAGGGCAACGACGAACTGGTGACCAAAATGGCCAAGGATGTGGTCTGCATCACCGCCAAGGGCAAGCCCATCAAGGCAAAGACCATCGGCCAGCAGGAATATATGAAGGCCATT
>JAZREG010000067.1:0-4267 GCA_045660725.1 Faecousia sp. | reverse complement strand
GGCCATTTCGCGGCCGCGGAAACGGACGCTGACCTTGACACGGTTGCCGTCTGCCAGGAACTTCTGAGCAGCCTTGACCTTGGTGTTGAAGTCGTTGGTGTCGATGCTGGGGCTCATGCGGATCTCCTTGATCTCCACCACCTTCTGGTTCTTCTTGGCATCCTTCTCCCGCTTCTTCTGATCGTAGCAGAATTTGGAATAGTCCATGATCTTGCAGACGGGGGGAACTGCGTTGGGAGAGATCTTCACCAGATCCATGCCCTGCTCCTCTGCCATGGCGTTGGCCTCAGCGGCAGACACGATACCCAGCTGGGCACCGTCGGCACCGATCAAACGGATCTGACTGTCCCGGATCTCCTCGTTGAGCTGATGTTCTAACTTTGCGATGGTAAGCACCTCCAAAAAAACAACAAAAAAGCGGATGGCAATCCATCCGCATACTCACAATCTCCCCCTACTAAGGGAAGTGGGAATATTAACCGTTTTGCCTGTGGCCGACGGTGAGGCGGATGCTCTGCCTTCTTTATTACCTGGGTATTCTACCACACCCCAAGCCCCATGTCAAGAGGAATTTTTCACTTTTTTCTTGTATTTTCACCGAAAACAGGCCAGTAAATTGGGAGTTTATGGAGTTGTTTGGTAGAGCGCCAAAGGCTCCCTTGTGTAAAGGGAGCTGTCAAAAATCGGATGCAAATCCGATCTTTGACTGAGGGATTGTCGTAACTTTGACAACCCCTCCGGTCAAAATCTTCGATTTTGACCACCTCCCCTTACACAGGGGAGGCTCGCGCTCCGCGCTCCAAACAGCTCGACAAACTGAAATTTGCTTACCCTTTTGGAATATCCTTAATAAGATCCGTCAACAATGGTTCTGTCAGGTCGGTGACATAGGTACCCGGCCCGGGACGGAAGGACGAGAGCACCTGGATCGGCACGCCGTATGCCTGCCCCAGCTCTACGCACCGGTCGTGCAGCACCTGGGCCCCCTGCCGGGCCAGGGCCAGCATCGGCCCATAGCCAATGCAGGCATACTTTTTCGCCTCCGGAAAAACCCGGGGATCCCGGTCATAGACCCCGTCCACATCCGTATAGATCCGGCACAGCGCCGCCTCCAGGAACGCCGCCAGGGCCACCGCCGTGGTATCCGACCCACCCCGGCCCAGGGTCGTGATCTGCCCATCGGCGGTGACCCCCTGGAACCCCGCCACCACCACGATCCGGCCCTGCTCCAGCTCCCGGCAGATCCGGTCATTGGAAAGTCCCAGGATCCGGGCGGACCCGTGACAGCCATCTGTCAGGATCCCCGCCTGCCAGCCGGTGAGGCTCACCGCCTCCCGGCCCAGGCTTTGCAGTGCCAGGGCCATCAGCCCCGCGCTGATCTGCTCCCCGGCACACAGGCACAGATCCTCCTCCCGGGGGCTGCCGCCGGCCGGGGCGATGGCGCGCATATTTTCCACGATGGCATCGGTGGTATGACCCATGGCGCTGACCACGACCACCACCTGCACCCCCGCCGCCGCCAGCTCTGCCGCCCGGGCGGCGGCCACCCGGATCCTGTCTGTATCCATCAGGGATGTTCCGCCGAATTTCAGTACCATCCGCAAGGTGATCACCTCCGGCCCATCCTACGCACCGGCACTGCGGAATGTGCCGAAAAAAGAAAGCCGCCCCGAAAAAATCGGAGCGGCGGTAAGATGTGCTTAACCGGCAAGGATCTCGGCCTTGATGACGCCGGGAACATTGCCCAGCTGGCTGAGCAGTTCCTCCAGGGGAACGGAAATGTCGCTGGTCTCGGCAGAAATGGTGACCAGGGCGCAGCCGTTGGTGGGAACGATGGAGTTGATGGTCAGGATATTGGCCTCCTGCTTGGCAAAGGCCGTGAGCATATTGGACAGGACGCCCGGCTCATCGTGCAGCAGGAACTGGAAGGTGATGATCCGGCCGGTCTTCATATCCTGGAAAGGCAGAATGGCGTCCCGATACTTGTAGAAGGCACTGCGGCTGATGTCCA
The DNA here is from genome assembly GCA_045660725.1 of Faecousia sp. Taxonomy (GTDB): domain Bacteria; phylum Bacillota; class Clostridia; order Oscillospirales; family Oscillospiraceae; genus Faecousia. Next base: position 2,256 of record JAZREG010000067.1, on the reverse strand, counting down.
TCATCTTGGCAGCCTCATTGACCGTGGATGCTTCACCGGTGGACAGCAGGCGCTTGGCCTCAGCCACCTTCAAAAATACCTCCGGCAGCGCAGAGGCTTCAATAATGTAATACTTGGGGGTCTTCTTCATGGCGGATCCTCCTGTGATACCTACCTGTGTACTTATGCGGAAACCATATGTCCACAACCAAAGGTATTGTAACACATTTTTACAAAAAAGCAACCCCTACTTGCGTCCCGGGAAAGGAGTTTTTTATGTCCCATCCGCTTGTGAAAAAATGGCTGCCCCCGGCCCTGGGCCTGGCGGGGCTGTGGCTGGGGATGCGGTATCTTTTTCCCATCGTCATGCCCTTTCTTTTAGGGCTTGCCCTGGCCCTGGCCGCCGACCCCCTGGTAAAAACCTTCCGGAATCGGCTGCGGTTGCCCCAATGGCTGGCATCCTTCCTGGGGGTGAGCCTGAGCCTGGTGCTGGCTGCGGCGGTCACCGCCACGGTTTGTGCCTTCGCCCTGCGGCAGGTGGGGCAGCTGGCCCGGATCGTACCGGACCTGGAGGGTACGGCCCTGCAGGGGATGAATGCCCTTCAAAATTTCTTCCTGGGGCTTTCCGCCCAGGTCCCCCAGGGGCTGCAGCCCATCCTGGAGCACAGCGTCCGGGATCTGTTCTCCGGGGGTACACAACTGGTGGACAGAGCCTCGGACGCGGTGGTGCAGCTGGCTGACCGGGTGGTGACCCGGCTGCCGGACAGCGCCCTGACGGTGGGAACCTGGCTGCTGGCCGCCTTTATGTTTTCCGCCCGGCTGCCCCGGCTGAAGGCCTGGCTGGCAGCCCGGCTTCCGGAAAAATGGCGGGCCAATTACCTGCCGGGGCTGCAGCAGCTGCGCAAGACCCTCCTGGGGTGGCTCATGGCCCAATTAAAGCTCACCGCGGTGACCTTCGGCATCCTGTGCCTGGGGCTTTTGCTCCTGCGCATCCCCCACGGCATTCTGTGGGCGGCGGTGATCAGTCTGCTGGACGCCCTGCCTGTTTTGGGTACCGGCACCGTGCTGGTACCCTGGGCGCTGGTGTGCTTTTTACAGGCGGATCATGTCACCGCCCTGGGACTTTTGGGTACCTACACCGCCGCGGCGGTGACCCGGTCGGTGCTGGAACCCCGACTGGTGGGTAAGGAGCTGGGGCTGGATCCGCTGGTGACCCTGGCCGCCATGTACACGGGCTTTCGCCTGTGGGGTCTGGCGGGGCTGATCCTGGCGCCCATGGCCACAATGCTTGCGGCACAACTGTTTTTTTCGGCATCTGACCGGTGAGAGCCTATTTTCCCTATTGTAAAAACGGCATTATTTTGATATAATATTCAGAAAAAAATGTAAAATGGATGTGTATTGCCGTGAAGTATGGGATTTGGAATGTGCTGGAGCCGGAGGCCACAAGTGTCAACGCTCTGGTAGGGGCAGGCTATGCCCCGCTCACCGCTATGGTGCTGGCCGCCCGGGGCTACAAAACCCCCCAGGAGGCCACAAACTACTTAGATTGCAGCTGCCCGCTGCCCGACCCCTTCCTGATGACCGATATGGCCCTGGCCGCCGGTCGCGTGGCCCTGGCCATGACCCAGGGTGAGAAGATCGCCGTCTTCGGCGACTACGACGTGGATGGCATCACCGCCACGTGCCTCCTGACGGATTTTCTGCGGAAAAACGGCGCCGATGTGGTCAGCTACATCCCCGGCCGTTTGGAGGAGGGCTACGGCCTGAACCCCATCGCCATCCGCCAGCTCCACCAGGAGGGCGTCAAGCTCATCATCACCGTGGACTGCGGCATCACCGCCCTGGAAGAGGCAAAGCTGTGCAAGGAGCTGGGCATGGACCTGGTGATCACTGACCACCACGAGTGCAAGGATCAGCTGCCTGAGGCAGTGGCTGTGGTGGATCCCCACCGGCCCGGAGATCATTACCCCCACCGGCAGCTGTCCGGTGTCGGCGTGGCCTTCAAGCTGGCTGCCGCCCTCAGCGGCTCTCAGGAAGAGGTGCTGGCCGAATACGCGGACATGGTCTGCCTGGGCACAGTAGCGGATGTGATGCTGCTGCAGGGCGAGAACCGTGTCTTTGTGGATCGCGGTCTGCAGCTGCTGCGGCACACCGGCCCGGATCATGGCAAGGGAACCTTTGAACTGCTCTTCGCTGGGCTGGAACATCAGTTTGACTCACCCTTCCTGCGCCTCTATTCGTTCACAACGCAGCTGAGCCGGTCGGAGTCCAGTA
>JAZREG010000066.1:0-2420 GCA_045660725.1 Faecousia sp. | reverse complement strand
AGTTTATCGCTTTGCCAATTATAAATTACAAATTACAAATTACAAATGAAGGTGTCGCCTTTGGCGACTTATTTCAATCATTTCCGTAGGAAATACCTCAATTTTGAATTGCGCACGCAGTGCGATAAACACCAATTTGTCGCATAAAAAGAGCGGTGCTTTCGCACCGCTCTTGGATATGTATAAAGACTTAGGCTTCCAGGTTCACACCGGTCTCAGCGCCGAATACATGGCACACATGGCCGGGGAAGGTGAAGTCGATGGGAGCGCCGTGGGACAGAGCTGCCACTTCTGCGCCGGTCATGTTCATGGTGGAAACTACCATGACCACATCGCGGCCCAGAGCGTCTACGTGCAGGTGCACGGAGGAGCCCATCATTTCGGACACGTCCACAGTACCGCTGATGCCGGCAGCCAGTTCAATGTGCTCGGGACGGACGCCCAGCTTGATAGCCTGAGGAGCCACATTGTTGCGAGCCAGGTTGGCCTGCTTCTCTTCGCTCAGAGTCACGGTCAGATTGCCCAGGCGAACAGCGTACTTGCCATTCTCCTTCAGCAGCTCTGCGTCAAAGATGTTCATCTTGGGAGAGCCGATAAACTCAGCAACGAACAGGTTATAGGGGTGGTTAAACACCTGCTGGGGGGTGCCGATCTGCTGGATGAAGCCGTCTCTCATGATAACGATACGGTCGCCCAGAGTCATAGCCTCGGTCTGGTCGTGGGTAACATAGATAAAGGTGGTGTTGATGCGCTGACGCAGCTTGATGATCTCTGCTCTCATCTGGTTACGCAGCTTAGCGTCCAGGTTGGACAGAGGCTCGTCCATCAGCATGACCTTGGGCTCACGAACGATGGCGCGGCCGATAGCCACACGCTGACGCTGACCACCGGACAGAGCCTTGGGCTTACGGCCCAGGTACTGCGTAATGTCCAGGATCTCAGCGGCTCTCTTAACAGCCTTGTCGATCTCGTCCTTGGGGGTATGACGCAGCTTCAGAGCGAAAGCCATGTTGTCATACACGGTCATGTGGGGATACAGAGCGTAGTTCTGGAAGACCATGGCGATATCGCGGTCCTTGGGGGCCACATCGTTGACCAGGCGGTCATCAATGTACAGCTCGCCATCGGAAATCTCTTCCAGACCTGCGATCATACGCAGGGTGGTGGACTTACCGCAGCCGGAAGGACCGACCAGAACGATGAATTCCTTGTCCTGGATCTCCAGGTTGAATTCCTGAACAGCCACAACACCTTCTTCGGTGATCTGCAGGTTGATTTTTTCCTTTTCGGGCTGTTCCTCGGCCTTCTTCTGCTTCTTGGCCTTCTTGGCGTCATCGCCATTGTGGGGGTAGATCTTCTTGGCGTTCTTCAGGGTTACAGTTGCCATAATTACCGACTCTAAACGCACCTAAATTTCGCATGCATTCTCACACTGTGCAGAGCAAAACCACACAGGCATTACGACAGGTCTCCACGCTGCCGCACCGCGAGTCCGACGGATGGTTTGTTATCCTCCTTTTTGTATCGAAATATACCTATTATGTGGAGTAGGCATACTCCGACCGGATATCCATATTCTATCACAACTGCAAGCGCCATGCAAGTAGCAGATATCACATTTTTCAACGTTATTTTTTGTTAATTTTCCCCAACGATCACGTTTCCGTCCAGTACTGCCCGCTCCAGACGGTCTCCATCATAGCGCAGCGTCAGCAAAAAGAACGGCGCATCCCGCCACAGCAGGTCCAGGAAAATTTTGTCTCCCTCCCATTTGGGCAGAGCATCCAAAAAGTCACGGCTGACCCATTTCAGCTCGCCTTCATCGCAATCTTTCAGTTCCCCTTCAAACGCATCCGCGGTAAACAGATACATATACTCCCCTTCCCAGGGCCCGTTGGTCAAAAATGTGACCACACCGCGGCAACGCCAGGACGTCAGCGTCAATCCTGTCTCCTCCTTGGCTTCCCGCAGCAAACATTCCTCCGGTGACTCTCCCTCCTCGAATTTACCGCCAATGCCGATCCATTTATCCTTATTCAGGTCGTTTTCCTTTTTGATTCGGTGGAGCATCAGCACTTCGTCTCCACGGGTGATATAGCAAAGCGTGGTATTGATCATATCTAACATCCTCTCTGCGCACTTCGGACCGCCAGGTGTCCGCATATTACCGAATTAGTATACCACCGTAAAAAATCCACCGCAAGCAAAAAACATACCAAAACGAAAAAGTTTACAAATTGGTGTTTATCGTTCTTTTGAAAGCTGTCGGCCTATGGGCCGACACGATGCTTCGCATCGGGGGAAAACGGATTGCCACGTCACCTTCGGCTCCTCGCAATGACACAGAGGGGGACATTTTCCTGCTAAAATAGGCGTATAACCTCAAAAAACGTGTCATTGCGAACCAGTGCGCACACTGG